>CAZESL010000054.1:0-15547 GCA_964515215.1 uncultured Eubacteriales bacterium | reverse complement strand
AAAAGTTTGGATGTGTTCTCATTACGGGCGATATCCTGTGCCGCGGTCGAAACAGCACGAGCGATAGCGAGATAATGCTGTTTCGGGCACCGCAAACGGACATTCTCCACAACCGACCGCACCATTTGTGTTATGCGGAAGGGGCATTTATGAATCCCTCCGTCTTTTTCGCGGCTTGCGCCGCAAAAAATCCACCTTCCTTTAGACAAGGGAGGCTTTGTGCGCAACCACATACAAAACTCGCGGTCGCATAACGGACAGTCGAGGACGCCTGTCCCTACAACGCTCACCGCAGATCGGTCGCAAAAACGGCGGGAGCAAGCCCCCGCCCTACACGTTCTTATCCAATTGCATACACATAAAAACGCGACGGAGATTTCCGTCGCGCTTTTCGTTTACTTGTTCATCTTTTCCATGTCGTTTTTGCGGATCTCCACACGGCGCACTTTGCCGCTGATGGTCTTCGGCAACTCGCTCACGAACTCCACGATACGGGGATATTTGTAAGGAGCGGTGTGGGTCTTCACGTATTCCTGGATCTCTTTTTTCAGAGCGTCACTGCCCTCGGTTCCTTTCACCAGCACGATGGTGGCTTTTACGATCTGACCGCGCACCTCGTCGGGCACGGGCGTGATGGCACATTCCAGCACGTACGGCAGTTCCATGATGACGCTTTCGATCTCGAACGGCCCGATGCGGTAACCCGACGACTTGATCACGTCGTCGATACGGCCGACGTACCAGAGATAGCCGTCTTCGTCCATGGTCGCCTGGTCACCGGTGTGATAGAAGCCGTCGTGCCAGACCTCGTTCGTCTTGTCTTCGTTCAAATAGTACCCGATGAAGAGGCCGCAGGGGGCTTCCCCGTCTTTCACGCGGATACAGATCTCGCCCGTATCGCCCGTCTTGCACTCGTTCCCGTCGGGATCCAGCACCACCACGTCGTACAGCGGACTGGCCTTACCCATCGAACCGATGCGCGGAGTGGACCCCACGAAGTTGGCGATAGACAAGGTGGTTTCGGTCTGACCGAAGCCTTCCATAATAGTAAGCCCCGTGGCCTTCTTAAACTGATTAAACACTTCGGGGTTCAGTGCCTCGCCCGCGGTGGTGGCGTATTCAATGGAAGACAGATCGTACTTCGACAGATCCTCTTTGATGAAGAAGCGGTACATTGTCGGCGGTGCACAGAAGGTGGTGATGTGATATTTCGCGAACATCGGCAGGATGTCTTCCGAATGGAAGCGATCGAAATCGTAGGTGAACACACCCGCTTCGCACAGCCACTGACCGTAGAGTTTGCCCCACAGCGCCTTGCCCCAACCCGTATCCGAGATGGTAAAGTGCAAGCCGTCGGGATTGACGTTATGCCAATGCCGCGCGGTGGGATAATGGCCGAGCGCGTACTTGTACGAGTGGGTCGCGATACGGGGATAGCCCGTCGTACCTGAGGTGAAGAGCATCAGCATCGGATCGTTGCCGCAGGGGGTCTGCTCGGTGCGGAAGTAATGGGTGCTGAAACGCTCCATCTCCACGTCGAAATCGTTCCAACCGTCCTTCTTGCCGCCGACCAGAACTTTCAGCATATCGGGGAATTCGGCAGCGGCTTTTTCCGCCTCACCCGACACGTCGCCGTCCGCCGTGCAGACGATCGCCTTTACTTTTGCCGCTTTGTAGCGGTAGGTGAAATCGTGCTCCACCAACTGGTTGGTCGCGGGGATGGCGATCGCACCGATCTTGTGAAGCGCCAACATACAGAACCAGAACTGGTAGTGGCGTTTGAGCACCAACATCACGGTGTCGCCCTTCTTGATACCGAGCGATTCGAAATAGTTCGCGGTCTTCGCCGAATATTTCTTCATATCGCTGAAGGTGAAACGGCGGTCGGTCTTGTCGTTCGCCACCCACAGCATCGCCAGTTTGTCGGGCGTCTTTTGCGCAATGGCGTCCACACAGTCAAACGCAAAGTTGAAGGAGTCTTCATTTTTGAACTTGATGCCGTTGAAGACGCCGTTTTCATCGTAGAAGGATTCCACGAAGTTATCTGCCACACCGACGGGTTTTTCTTCGTTTTCCACTGCTTTGGGAGCGGTATACGGCACTTCCGGGTACTCCTCGCTCACCAGACCGTTTTGCGGATTCAGCACCACAGCGTGGAACTCACATCCGCCTTCGCTGACCGCGATCATCCCGTGCGGGATCAAACTGTTATAGAAGATCGAGTCGCCCTCGTGAAGAACGTCCACGTGACTGCCGACCTGCACTTTCAGAGAACCCTTTACCACCACGTCAAATTCCTGACCGTTGTGGGAATTGAGTTTCATGGGTGCGTTCTGTTCCTCGGGAATAAAGGGGAATTTCACCAAGAACGGCTCGGCCAGTTTGTCTTTGAATTTCGGAGCTAAGTTATTGTACTCCACCCCGTGCTGCTTCAAGATCTTCAGGCCTTCTCCCTTTCTCGTGATCGCAAACGAAGAAAGGGTCGTGCTGGTTCCTTCAAGCAGGTCCACAACTTCCACGTCACACGCCTTCGCGCATTTGTAAATGAAAGTGAAACTGAAGTCGGTCTCGCCGTTCTCCAAAATCTTGTAATCTTCGATCGACACGCCCGTGAGCCTTGCCAGTTCCTCCTGCGTGTATCCCTTGGCTTCGCGCAGATCTTTGATTCTCCCTGCCACTTCTTTCAAACTGTAATCCATTGTCGTTTTCTCCTTCCAAGTTGATTACAAATAAAAAAACCCGTCTCAAAGTTTCCTTTGAGACGAGTAAATTCCTTCACCCGCGGTACCACTCAAATTGCGTCTTTCGACACCGCTTTTAAGGCTCCAACAAGCCCTTTGCACTAACGTAGCATACACGGAACGCCCTACTCACGAAACGATTTCGGGACGATCAGCTCGGAAGGGATGGGCATTGAAACGCTCCGCTGTCGGCTCGCACCACCCGCCGACTCTCTGAAAACATCCTGTTTCTGCCGTCTTCGTCACAGCTTTTTCAATATGTGACGCATTATAGCACGCCTTTTTGCGCTTGTCAACACTTTTTTCAAATTTTTTCGATTGTGCGTAACGTTGCAACGTTGTAACCTTTGTAATTGTGAATTTTCAAAAATTTCACTGCAAAACTATTGAATACGGCGAAAAAAATGTGTATAATGGAATTTAATGGGTTAGGTTTAACCTAAACGTGCGTATTATTTCAAAAGGAGAGTGCCTTATGGAAATACAACTGCAAGAATTGATCGAACAGATCAAACGGGAAGGGGTCGAAGCGGCCGAAGCCGAAGCCGAAGCGATACGGAACGCCGCGAAAGCGGAAGCGGCGGAGATCGTTGCCGCCGCTCGGGCGGAAGCCGACAAACTGCTGCTTGGCGCCAAGCGTGAAAACGAGCGTATGGTGACCTCTTCGGAGGAGGCGATCCGTCAGGCGGGGCGCAACCTGCTCATCTCGTTCCGCGAAAGCGTCACGCGCGAGTTGCGCGCGATCGTGGGCGAACAGGTGGCGGCGGTGTATTCATCGGACGCCTTTGCCAAGATCATCGTGACGGCGGTGGAAACTTGGGTGAGCCGACCCGATGCCGACGAGGTGGAAGTGATCCTGAACGAAGCCGATCGGAAAGCGTTGGAGGAGACCCTGCTGGCACAGTTTAAAGCCAAAGCGCTGAGCGGTGTTACGCTGAAGGCCAACAACAATTTTGACGGCGGGTTCCGTATTGCCGCCAAAGACGGCGGTGCCTATTACGATTACTCGGCGGATGCGGTCTGTGACATGCTTGCGAACTACCTCTCCCCCAGAGTCACGGCACTTCTGAAAGAGGCGGAATAAACTATGGCCGAATACTATTTGATATCCCAACTGCCGTCGCTCGACAGCGTTTCGGAGAGCACGCCGCTTCCCATTACCGAAGAACGGTTTTTGGAACTGTGCGATCGGTTTTTGGGTAAGAAGGTGCAAAATGAGTTGCGCCGTGTGACGCTGCTCCCTTCAAAAGAAAACCAAAAGTCCTCCTCGGCGTTGGTGTCCGTGTGGAACGAGGGAGAACGGCTGTTGCGGCTCGCGTTGGCCAAAACACGGGCAGAAAAGATGCAAAAGCCCTTTGAGGAAGATCTCCCCTCGGTGCCGCCTGCGCTGTTGCAGGCCGTACGCACGGCAGTGGATACGGAAAACCCCTTAGAGGCGGAGCGGCATCTGTTCCGTTATCGGTTGGCGTTTTTGGAAAGTCTGCGGCCGATGGACACGTTTGCGGAAGACTTCGTGTTCTATTATCTTTTGAAATTGAAATTGCTTTTACGTATGCGTCAGTTTGATACCGATCGCGGTGTGACCGCATACAAAAATATTTACGACTCCATTATGCGTGGAGATCGGTTGGAGGTTGTGAAATGACCGAAAATAAAGGAAAGGTCGTCAGCGTCAACGGCAACTTGGTGTCGGTTGAATTCCACGGCACCGTTTCCATGAACGAGATCTGCTTCGTTCACGTGGACGGTACCCGACTGAAAAGCGAAGTCATCCGTATCCGCGGCAACGTGGCGCAGATCCAGGTTTATGAAATGACGGGCGGCATTCAATGCGGCGACGAAGTGGAGTTCACGGGCGATATGCTGTCCGCCACTTTGGGGCCCGGTCTGCTCGGTCAGATCTATGACGGCTTACAAAATCCGTTGCCGATATTGGCGGAGCAAGCAGGCTGGTTCTTGGAGCGCGGCATCTATGCCGACGGTCTGGACCGTGAAAAGAAATGGGAGTTCACACCGACCGCACAAGCAGGCGACACCCTGCGTGCGGGTGATACGATCGGCACCGTTCCCGAAGGGGCGTTTACCCATAAGATCTTCGTGCCGTTCTATCTGCTCGGGAACTACACCTTAAAGTCCGTTGTCGAAAAAGGCCGGTACACGGTGGAAGAACCCGTAGCCGTCATTGCGGACGAACGCGGACGGGAGATCTCGGTTTCCATGTCCTTCAAATGGCCTGTTAAGCGTGCCATCAAATGCTATGCTGAACGGTTGGCACCGATGGAGACGATGGAGACTAAGGTGCGCTTGATGGACTCCTTCTTCCCCGTTGCCAAGGGCGGTACCTACTGCACTCCCGGCCCGTTCGGTGCGGGCAAGACGGTGTTGCAGCACACCACGTCGAAATACGCCGACGTGGATATCGTGATCATTGCCGCCTGCGGTGAGCGTGCGGGTGAAGTGGTGGAGACCATCACCGAATTCCCCGAATTGGTGGATCCGCGCACCGGCCGCTCCTTGATGGAGCGCACCATCATCATCTGTAACACCTCCTCCATGCCGGTGGCGGCGCGCGAAGCCTCGGTGTACACCTCGGTGACGCTGGCGGAATATTACCGTCAAATGGGCTTGAACGTCCTGCTGCTGGCCGACTCCACCTCCCGCTGGGCGCAGGCGCTGCGTGAAATGTCGGGGCGTTTGGAAGAGATACCGGGCGAAGAAGCGTTCCCCGCGTATCTGGAGTCGTATATCGCCGCATTTTACGAGCGTGCGGGTCGCGTGCGATTGGCGGACGGCTCGATCGGTTCGGTCACCATCGGCGGCACCGTATCCCCTGCGGGCGGTAACTTTGAAGAACCGGTGACGCAAGCCACGTTGAAGGTGGTCGGTGCGTTCCACGGTCTTTCGCGTGAACGGTCGGATGCACGTAAATACCCCGCGATCGACCCGCTCATCTCGTGGTCGAAATACCGTACCGTCATCGATCCCGAAAAATCCCGTTTTTGCAAAGAGATCCTGCAACGCGGCGACGAGATCGAATCCATGATGAAGGTCATCGGCGAGGACGGCATCAGCCTGTCCGACCACATGACCTTCCTGAAAGAGGAAATGCTGGATGCGGTGTATCTGCAGCAAAACTCCTTCGACCCGATCGAGGCCAACTGCACCACCGCCCGTCAACGCTATGTGACCGATAAACTGATCTACGTACTCGGCAGTGAGTATGCGATCGCCAGCAAGGATGAAGCACGCGGGTTCTTCAACCGTTTACGTCAGAAGTTCATCGACTGGAACTACACGGAATTTGAAAGCGACGCGTTCCGCGCGGCGGAACGGGAGATCGATGCGTTGTACGACAGCGCATCGGGCAAACTCGGCAGTGAAGCCGCACAGTTGCTGAAGGGTGGTGAGTGAGCATGAGCAAGGTCTACAATCGCATTGAATCCATCAACGGTAACGTGATCACCGTGCGGGCAAATGGCATTCGGTATAACGAATTGGCGGAAATTACGACCCGTTTCGGCAAGTCGCTTGCCGAGGTCAACAAGATCGAAGGCGACATCGTATCGTTGCAGGTATTTGCGGGCGGTCAGGGCGTTTCCACGGGTGACGAAGTACGTTTTCTGGGGCACGAGATGCGGGTATCGTTCAGCGAAGATCTGCTCGGGCGCATCTTCAACGGTTCGGGTGAACCGCGGGACAACGGCCCCGCTCTCACCGAAAATATGACGCCGATCGGCGGCCCTTCGGTCAACCCGACCAAACGTATTCTTGCCAACCGCATGTTGCGTACGAACATCCCGATGATCGATATGTTCAACACGCTGGTCGTGTCGCAAAAACTGCCCATCTTCTCCATTTCGGGTGAGCCGTACAACCAGTTGCTCGCGCGTATCGCCCTGCAAGCCGAAGCGGACGTGATCGTACTCGGCGGTATGGGTCTTAAATACGACGACTTCCTCTTCTTTAAGGAGGAATTGTCCAAAGGCGGCGCACTCAGTAAAACCGTCATGTTCGTGCATACCGCTTCCGACCCGACGGTGGAATGCATGATGATCCCCGACATGGCGCTGGCAGTGGCGGAACAGTTTGCCCTGCAAGACAAAGACGTGTTGGTGTTGCTCACCGATATGACCAACTTTGCCGACGCCATGAAAGAGATCGCCATCACGCAAGAACAGGTGCCTTCCAACCGCGGGTATCCCGGTGACTTGTATTCTCAGCTTGCCGCCCGTTACGAAAAGGCGGTGGACTTTGCGGATTCGGGTTCGGTCACGGTATTGGCGGTGACCACCATGCCCGGTGACGACGTGACGCATCCCGTGCCCGATAATACGGGATACATCACCGAAGGACAGTACTATCTGAAAGGCGGCCGCATTGAACCGTTCGGTTCACTTTCGCGTTTGAAGCAAAACGTCAACAACAAAACGCGCAAAGATCACCGCGCACTGATGGATGCGATGATCCGCATGTACTCCTCCTACAAAGAAACGCTTGAGAAAAAGAATATGGGCTTCTCCATGAACCGTTGGGACGAAAAGCTGCTCAAATACGGCGATCTGTTCGAACGGAAACTGATGGATCTGTCGGTGAAACTTTCGTTGGAAGAAGCGTTGGATCTCGGTTGGGAGATCCTTGCCGACTGTTTCCAGAAGGAAGAGACCGGCATCAAGTCCGACCTTACGGACGAGTTCTGGCCCGTGAAGTAAGGAGGACGGTAATTTTGGCAAAAATCAAATTAACGAAAAATGAGTTAAAGGTACAAAAAGATGCACTGAAGATGTACCGGAGATATTTGCCGACTCTGACACTGAAAAAACAACAACTGCAAGCCGAGATCCGCACCATTGAAGCGCAGGCGAATGCCGTACGCACCGAGCGGGAACAACTCGAACACGGGTTTCGCGACTGGATCGCCGTTTTCGGCGAGACGGCGGCGTTCCCCGAAAACGCGGTGTCCGTCCGCAACGTGCGTAAAGGAACGGGCAACATCGCGGGTGTGGATATCCCCACGTTTGAGGGCGCGGATTTTTCACGGGGGGATTACGACTTGTACGAAACGCCCCTGTGGGTGGATATCGCCGCCGATCACATGGAAAAGGCGATGTCGCTGGATTTGATGGCCGAGGTGTTGGACGAACAGGTGCGCCTGCTCGAAGCGGAACTTCTTTCCACTTCGCAACGCGTCAATCTGTTCGAAAAGGTGAAGATCCCCGAAACCGAAGAAAACATCAAAAAGATCTCCATCTATATGGCCGACCAACAGGTCAGTGCCGTGGTGCGGTCCAAAATCTCCAAACGCAAAATTGCGGGACGGAATGCGGCCGCTCACGAAAGGGTGGGTGATGCGGTATGATCGTGCCTATGAAAAAAGTTTCCCTGATCATTATGGGAAGCAAGAAGAGCGAAACGCTTCGCCGGTTGCGTAAACTCGGCGTTATGCACGTGGAGATCACCGAAGGATACGGTGAGAAACTGCAACAACTCAAAGAGCAGGTCGCCCTGCTTGAAGCCGCCCTGTTCCTCGTCGGTAAAAAGAAGGAGCCTTCGGAGAACCTGCTCTCCACAGCCGAAGCGCTTACGGCAGCACGCGAGATATCCTCTCTTTCGGAAGAAAAGAAGACCGTGCTTGCGGAACAAGGCGTGCTTACCGCCGAACTGGCGCGGTTGCAAGGGTGGGGCGATATCGACCCGCAGGCACTGCAAGAGTTGGTGCAAAGCGGTGTGGACGTTACACTGTATGAACTCTCCCCCGCACGGTACGATGCACTCGGCGACTGCGTACAGACGCTGTGCGTGAGCCGCACGAAAACGGCGGTGAAATTCCTGCTGATCCAAACGGGTGCCGAGGGTGAAGACGAAACGGTGAGCGCCATCAGCGACAGCCGCGTGGCGTTGCCGCAAACGTCCACGGCGGCGTTGCGGGCACGGCTCGCCGCATTGGAGGACCGTGCCAAAGTCATTGACAGCACGCTCGTCTCCTATGCCGACTATGCCGACAGCATCAAAAATGCGATCACCGCACTCGAAAAAGAGATCGAATTTGAAGTGTACGCCACCGGCATGGATGACGAATGTTTGTCGGAACGCAATGCTGCGGCCATGGTCGCGTGCTTCAAAGGGTACGTCGAAGCGGAAAACGTGGAGAGTATCAAGCAAGCGGCCGCCGAAAACGCGTGGGGACTTTTGGTGGAAGACCCCACCGAAGAGGACAACGTACCGACCAAACTGAAAAACAACAAATTCGTCAGTTTGATCTATCCGTTGACCGACTTCCTGGGCACGGTACCGGGGTATTTTGAACACGACATTTCCGCCTGGTTCTTGATGTTCATCCTCATCTTTTTCGGTATCATCTTCGGCGACGGCGCGTACGGTCTGCTCATCAGCGCCGTGGCGGCGGTACCGATCGTAAGATCGCTGATCAACAAAAAAACGCCCTCTCCCCTCTTTTTGTTAGTCGGGTTGTTCGGGCTTTCCACCATGCTGTGGGGGTTGCTGACCTGTACGTGGTTCGGGCTTTCACCGGAACTGTTACCCGCGTGGCTCACCAAACTGTCGATACCGGTCATCTCCAACGTGTATGCCGACAAGATCTGGTATCCTTTCTGGGTTGAGCCGGGCGGCGTGGGACTCACCACACAGCAGAATCTGCAGATCCTCTGCTTCACACTGGCACTGATCCAACTCACCGTTGCCCACATCAAAGGGGCAGCACATTGCGGTCGGTCGGTCAAGGTGCTCGGTGAGATCGGCTCGATACTGCAGTTACTCGGCATCTATTACGTCGTGCTGAGTTTGGTGGTCAATCCGCAAGTGTTCGGCTTGGGACTGGTGGTCGGCGGCGTGCCGATCGGCACGGTAGCCATCGCACTGGTCGGTGTCGGTTTCGTCTTGAGTTTCGTCTTCGCAAACTACGAAGGTAACCTTTTGAAATCGGTCCTCGCCAGTTTGAAAGATATCGTTTCGGTCTTGCTCGGTGTGGTAAACGTGTTTTCGGATATCGTTTCGTATATCCGCCTGTGGGCGGTCGGCCTTGCCGGTGCGGCGATCTCCACTACCGTCAACGAACTGGCAAGCCCGTTACTCGGCAATTTCCTGTTTATGATAATTGCCATCGTGGTGTTGGTGTTCGGTCACGGACTGAATATGATACTGAACGTGCTGTCGGTCATTGTTCACGGTATTCGACTGAACACACTGGAATTCTCATCCCACTTGAATATGTCCTGGAGCGGACACAAGTTTAAACCTTTTGAAGAAAAAACTGACTGTAAAGGAGAATCATTATGAACTGGGGACTTTTGGCAACAGCAATGACTATGGGGATCGCCGCGATCGGCTCGGCGATCGGTATCGGTATCGCGGGACAGGCGGCGATCGGAGCTTGGAAAAAGTGCTATTTGAGCAACAAAGCCGCGCCGTTCATCCTCACCGTGTTTGCGGGTGCACCGCTGACGCAGACCATCTACGGCTTCCTTTTGATGCAGCAGATGAAAGCTGCCGTCGCCACCACGGACCCCGCCTTCCTGCTCGGTCTCGGCATCATGTCGGGTATCGTTATGGCGTGGTCGGCCGTGGTGCAGGGCAAAGCGGGTGCCGCAGGCGCCGATGCACTGGCAGAGACCGGCAAGGGCTTCTCGCAGTACATCACGGTGGTCGGCCTTTGCGAAACGGTGGCACTGTTCGCCCTCGTTTTCAGCATGGTCGCACTGGGATAAATAGTATCGTAAAAACGGGGCTGTCGCCGACGCGACAGCCCCGTTGTGTTTTACGGATATTTGCTTAAACTTCGAAAAATGCTGTGACCCTTGGCCCCCTTGACTAAAGGGGGCTGGCATTTTCGAGGAGCGCGGACACGGTTTCAATTTGTACTTGTCGCAGTAGCTGCACCGTGTCTCCGAGAAATGCCTACGGCATTTCTCCCCGAGGCGGTGTGTTTACAAGCGAGGAGAAAATGACTGGGGGATTCTCTGCGACAAGATGACACTTCCGTGCCGACAATTATACGCGAGGTTGTGTCCTATACAACTTTCTGCCAGCAATTTCAAGCAACGAGATGATGAGCCTTTCAAACTTTTTTACCTCTACCGAAAAATACAAGCGCTTTTTATTCCGCTGCCTTAAAATTGTACTGCGGCTTTATATGTGCCACGATGTCCGCCGTCGGCGTAATGTGGCGGACGATATCCCCCATATCCTTATACGCCATCGGCGACTCGTCCAGCGTCGCCGCATTCACGCAGGTGGTGTAGACGTCCTTCATCTGTGTGCGGTACTCCTCCAGTGACAGCGTATGAAACGCCTCGGTACGCGACATCAGCCGTCCCGCCCCGTGCGGTGCGGAGCAATTCCACTCGTCGTTGCCCTTGCCGATACAGATCAAACTACCGTCCCGCATATTGATGGGAATCAGCAGCTTCTCGCCCGCTTTTGCAGAAACCGCGCCCTTGCGTAAAATGCGTTCCTCGGTATCGATGTAGTTGTGCACCGTGGTAAATCGCTCTTCTTCGTGAAAGCCCATGCCTTCCAGTATCACCTCGGTCATCGCGCGGCGGTTGAGCGCGGCAAACCGTTGTACCAACTTCATATCGTGGATATATTCCTCAAACAAACGTCCTTCCACGTAAGCAAGATCCCGTGACAACGGCGTTGCGTGCTGCTTTTTGAGTGCCTTTACGGTGGACTGTATTTCGGAATACCGTCCCTCCGCCTTCAAACGTTGCATTGCTTCCTCGATCTGATGGCGCGCACCGCCCCACTGCGCGCGATACCCTTCCTCCTGATAATGCATCGCCACTTCCAGCCCCAAATGGCGACTGCCCGAATGCACTACCAGATACAGTGCACCTTCCTCGTCACGGTCGACCTCAATAAAGTGGTTACCGCCGCCGAGCGTGCCGATGCTGTGATACGCCCGCTCGATATGTACCTTTTCGGCACAGTGCAGTGCCGAAAGGTCGATCTCCCGGGCGAGTGCGTGCACCCGCTCGCGCACCTCCCGCCCTGCGGGGATCTCACGGCGTATCAGCGCATCCAGCACACCGAAATCCACCCGACGTTCCGCAATACGCACCGTTTCCATACCGCAGCCAATGTCCACACCGACCATACCGGGCACCACCTTATCGTGTACCGTCATGGTGGTGCCGATGGTACACCCCTTACCCGCGTGCACGTCGGGCATAATGCGTATCTTACACGGCGCGAATGCCGCCTCGTCGCACACAGCTTGTATTTGTGCAAAAGCCCCCGCCTCTAACGTATCGGTAAAGCACACGGCGGTGTTGTGCTTACCACTAACTTCGATCATTGGTTACCCTTCCTTTCAAAAGGCCCGTCAACTGTGACAGTACGTCATTATTACCGTTCAGCGTGATGGTGCCTACGTTTTCGCAAATACGTTCTACATATTCCAATTCTTTCAGTTTATACAGGGTCGGATTTTCCTCCATCAACTTCGCCGTGTTCAAAAGCGAACGGGTGGAGGCGACCTCCTCACGGCGGGTGATCACGTTCGCCTGCGCGCGTTTTTCCGCCAAGAGAACCGTGTTCATAATATCGCGAACCTCACCGGGAAGAATGATATCCTTAACGCCTGCTTCGGTAAATTCCACGAAGAAAGCCGCCTGCTTTCCTTTAAGTTTTCCGAATACAAAAGCCGACATTTCTTCTTTATTTGCCAGTATTTCATCCAGTTTATACTGCCCTACGTATTCGCGCAGAGCAAGTTGTACCGCTACGTGGATCTGCTCTGCAAAGTCATCGATCTCGGTCAGTATCCGCACGTAGTCGGTCACACGGTAGTTGCACACGAAATTGATACGCAACGTTACTTTGTCTGCCGTCAGCATTTCCTGACCGGTGACCTTCATTTGCGTAAGACGCGTATCGACGTACCCCACGTCGATCTTTACGCCCGTATTCCAGAAATAGTGCACACCGCCATCCAATATGCGTACAAACTGCTGATCGAAATACAACCGTGCTTTTTGGTGTTCCGACACCTCGATCTTTTGATACATGTACGGCGGAATTCGCGAAAAAACATATCGCGGTACGTCGGCGGGCACGTCCGGAGTAGACATATCTACTAAACGGTAGGTGTGTTCTCCCGCATCTGCCCAAAAAAGATGCTTGCCGCGCAGATACATGCTGTCAAACTTGCCGTCCACAAAGTGCAACACGCCCTGCTCGTCTCCCACGTCTGCGACCGACACCGCACGCGCTACGTCCGGATGCGAAAGCAACGTCTCTGCAAGACAGCCTTTCGGCATAACGGGCATGTTCAACCCGACTACCTGAATCTCCTGCCTGCCGAAAATGCGATACTTTCCGGCACCGAGCAATTTTTGGAATTTCCCGTTTTTAAACAGCAAGCCCCGCTGATCGTCATGAATGATAATCGTTTTCATAGTATGTAGACCTCCCTAAAGGATAATTGACGTATGACCGCCCATGCACACGTCGCGGCCGCACACTTGAGCGACCGTACAGACGAACGGAAACCACCGTTTTGGTTCGTCCGTTTTGAGTCGCGGTATCCGTATTCGGACAAGGCGGCGAGTGCATTCTGGGTATTTTGCGCGGCAGTCACGTTGTGAGAAAGAAGCGCGTTATACTTACGCGTGGGCATAGCCCTCTAAGCAATACGGGGAGTCGAACCCCATTTGTTAAGAGTTCAGAAAACAGAGCGTTCTCCATTTTCCTATCTCCATCAAATTGCCAGAGCAAGTGTTTCTTCAGGCATACACTGCGGCATCGCCTCGTGCACCGCGGTGAATTTAGCACAATCACCTGCGCGAATCAACCCCTTGCACGTATATGGTAACACTTGACATCGGTTAAATCACGGAAAAAAAGCTGCGAACCGTAAAATTTTACCGTTCACAGCGTTTTTCTTACGTTTGTCAGCAATTACGCGGCAACGGGCGCATACCGCTCGCCACCGAGCACTGTCAACATAAATTCATACGGGGTCATCGCCGCCACCGTACCGTCGGTGATCATCGAAAACAGGCGCGGCGTGCAACCCGAAACGAGAGTCACCCCCTGCTCGTTTTGGGTGACGGGCTGTTGACGGTTGCGGCTTGCCACGTTCCAAAAGACCACTTCGGGAAGCGTATATCCCGCATCCGCAAACAGTGTTTTTGCATATTCGAAATTGGTCAGCGAAGCCCCCCGCGTACAGCAGTCAAACTCCATATCCGACACGATATACAACCGTTTCGGCAGTTCCTCCTGCGGTACGTTGTGCTTCTTCGCCGTGTTTAAGATCAACTCAAACACCCTTTGGATGTTCGTGTTTGCTATCTCGTTAAAATCGTGGCAATAGCGGACCTTATCCAAAATATCGCCACCCTTGATCTTGACAAGTTGCGGATCTTCCGAGAAAGTAATAAAGTGATCGCGGAACGCCCCCGTGTTCCGCTCGGCAAAATAAATGCCGAGTGACAACGCCACGGCGGCGGGCAACGGCTCACCACTGTACATCGAGCCGGAACCGTCGATAACGACCAGTGCGTTTTCGTCATCGGTGAAATCCTCTTGCGCCCGCCACGTAGCGTCGATGGCGGCACGTTCCTCCTCACTCACCGCACGGCGAAAAAAAGGGGTAACGATCTCATACGGTGTCAACGTTGCCGCGTTCAGTTTTGTTTCACCGACAGACACCTTGTTCAAAAATTCCCTGTACCGTTCCGCATCGTTCCGCAAGAAGGCGGCGCGGTACTTGAACATCGCCTTGGACGGCTGTTTTGCATAATCGAAAGTGTAATCCCGCAGACGCAGATGGTTTTCAAGAATGCGGATGTACGCACGCAGACGGCTCAGCGTTTGGCGATAGGTCTTTTCATCCATCGAAAGGAAGCGAGCGATCGTTTTGGCATTCTTCACCGTTTGTGCATTGGAGGCGTTGATCGAAGGCAGCCACTTGCCGAGCAAGGATATCTCCTCACCCGCCTCCATCGCCCGCAGATCACGCTGTAACTGCTCACGGATAAGTTTCAGCGTGTCTTTTTCGACCGGTGTACCAAACAGCGCAAGCAGGTCGTCAAAGCGCCCGTATTCCGAAATGAGAGAAAGGTTTTTGCGCACGGTGGCCGGTGCGTTATACGCAAGCCACCGCAGACAAACGCGGAACACCCGACGCTCGCCGAGACCCCCGCGGACATCGCGGGCAAAAAACAGCAGTTTCACGGCAATATCGCGGTCTTCCGCAAACGCACGCATGAAACGGGCGATGATCTCCCCGTCGCTTTCGCGGCGAAGTGCACCGATGGTGGCGAACAGATCCAAACAATCCGATCGGGTCGTTTTGTGGGTCACGGCACCGTTTTCGGTGTAGGTCTTATTGGCTTCCTGTTTTAAATACGTTAACATGAAACTCACTCCTCTTCGCGTGAATAAACAAATTACAAGGTGTCCCGTCGGTATGCAGCCGACGTAGTGTTTTACGAGGGGTCTCGCCTCGGTGCAGACGATTGCTGTGGGCACCTTTGGGCCGGTGCCTCCCGAGCAGACATTTTGCCGCCCGAGAGACACGAAGCCGTTTGGTTTTCAAGGCGCACGTGTTTGATAGGGATCAGCCGTTTGACCTAACCCATTCAGCGATCAATAGTATTGCTGTGAGCGCCTTTTCAAGACTCTTCTTTCAACCTTGCGGCCCACTACCTCCGCTAACCGAAGTTATGCGGCATTCTATGTAGGAGTGCTGTAAGAGTCTTTAGGCTGGCGGGAGTCGAACTCTTTCCGCCTGCAAAAGGAAAATTTTCGGTGATAGATCGCCTCAAAACTTGAAATACGGG
>CAZESL010000053.1:0-16112 GCA_964515215.1 uncultured Eubacteriales bacterium | reverse complement strand
ATTGCTCGATACCAACATAGAGAATACCATTGTCATCGTGCCACGGAATAATATTATCTTTTACTACTACGATCTTTTTAAAGGAGTCGCCGACACGGTTAAGAGATCTTACCTCCTGCTGACGTTTTTCTTCCTCGCTTACGGTAAGCGCAGACTGAATATAATACTTCTTGCCACCTTTGTTAGCCACAAAGTCAATCTCCAGCTGCGCACGCTTACTCTTTTTGTCTGCGTCCTTATAGCAGTACTCAACCACGCCGACATCTACACTAAATTCCCTGTGGCAAAGCTCGTTATAGATGATATTCTCCATAATATGATTTTCTTCCTGCTGGCGGAAATTGAGCCTTGCATTTCGCAAGCCTACGTCGCTGAAATAATATTTAAGCGGAGATCCGATATATTTTCTGCCTTTAACGTCATACCGTTCAGCCTTATATATCATAAAGGCATCGATAAAGAAATCCAGATACCTGCTGACAGTTTCATCGCTTATTTTGACTTGTCTTTCGCTTTTGAAAGTCTTTGCTATCTTGCCCGCATTCGTAAGTGATCCGACGGAGGAAGATATGATATTCAAAAGGTCGTCAAGAACGGATTTATCGTGTAATATCTTATTTCGTTCTATGATATCACCGATATAAATCTTTCCAAACAAAGACTCCAGATACTTTGCTTTTTCTTCATGTCCTTTTTTCTTCATTACAAGAGGCAGTCCGCCGTAGGTATAATATTCTTGCCATGCATCACGCTTATCTCCCTCGTATGCGTGATAGAACTCTTCAAAAGACAGCGGGCTCACACGGATCTCATCACCCCGTCCGCGGAATTCGGTAAGAATATCAGATGATAACATCTTAGAGTTGCTGCCGGTCACATAGACATCAATGTTTTCGTGCTTCATAAGACCGAGAACGACATCGACGAAACCGATCTTATCCTCAACATCTGTAATGTAAGGGTTTTGAATGGTAACTACCTTCTGGATCTCATCAAGGAACACATAATACGTTTTGCTTTCATCTACAGTTAAGCTACGGATGTATTTGCCAAGCTCAAGCGGATTGCGGTACTTGATGTTTTCATCATCATCGAGGGCAAGACAGATAATGCACTCATCTTCTACGCCGATCGACTTAAGATATTCTTTGTAAATGTTGAACAGCAAATACGATTTGCCGCATCTTCTGATACCGGTAACAACCTTTACCAAACCGTTTTCTTTCTTAGCAATTAATCTTTCGAGATATTTATTTCTTTCAATCACAGCCTAACCCTCTTTCGGAAATTTTGCGTATTTACTCATCTTATCCAAGCCTATTATATCATAGTCAACATTATAAGTCAATATGCACATTCGGAAATTTTGCGTATTTCCACAGTTTTCACGGGCGTTCCATCTTCTCTCGCTGTTTACGTGCGGCCTCTGTTTCAACCAAAACTCATTCTTTGTCTACTGCGGATCAGATCTTGATATAGAAATCAGGTGTTTTTTACCATTTGGGACAGTATCGAGAATGACGAAAACCGGCAAATAGAAGGACTACAACCTAATATTCTTTGTAAGTCCGTAACAATTGCAAGCGGAGGACTTCATTTTGCTTCAAAACAAATAGAATCTTGATGAATTCTTTTGAGACCGTATCGGCAGTATCAAGATCATACGCAAACAACCGTCATCGGACATTGCGATGGCGGTTGTCTTGATCTTACTCGTGCGATCGGTATGGTTGGAAGGATTCGTTGTGAACACCGTTTTTCTCATACTGTATTATCCGTTCCAATATGTCTTTATCCGCCGGACAAAAATCGTAGTCGGGAATCTCCCGAGGCGTGATCCAGCGAATGTC
Organism: uncultured Eubacteriales bacterium; assembly: GCA_964515215.1. GTDB lineage: Bacteria > Bacillota > Clostridia > Oscillospirales > Acutalibacteraceae > SIG588. The sequence continues at coordinate 14,262 of CAZESL010000053.1, read as the reverse complement.
GTTATGTTCCAGTTTTTGCGGAACACCTTCGGCTATGGCAGCGTTGAACAAGGTCAAATGCACCGTAATATCGGGATACTCGTGCACCACGTCCATGAACTCATCCCCGACCGCGAGGGTCACGGCCAGTTCTTCCCGACACTCGCGAACGAGCGCTTGCTCTTTGGTCTCCCCCGCCTCCACCTTACCGCCGACGAACTCCCACAACAGGGCGCAGGACTTACTCGTCGGACGTTGACAGATCATAAACCTATCGTTATCCCATATGAGGGCTGCAACCACTTCCGTCATTCGTATCACTCCTCTTCTGCAATCAATTATATCGCAAGGCTTGTCGTTTTTCAATAGGCAACAGACGATCACCGCCGATCGTCTGTTGCGGGATTGTCGATAAGTTCGCCGTCTTCGCCGAAACGTGACCCGTGGCAAGGGCAATCCCACGAATGTTCGGCGAGATTGTATTTCAGTGCGCAACCGAGGTGCGGACAACGCGGTGTGGTGGGCGTAAGCAACCCTACCGCCGACTCAAAAGCATTCACCGCCAGTTGCGGATACCACACACGGCGTGACGGTGAAAACACACCCGCATACGGGTTCGATTTGCCCGTAACAAGATCACCGAGGACGTCGGCGGCAACCATCGCGTTGGTCATCCCCCACTTGTTAAAACCCGTAGCGACGAACAGGTCAGGCGTTGTTTTCGCATATTGCCCGATATACGGCACTCCATCGAGTGTCATGCAGTCTTGCGTCGCCCAGCGCCCCGCAACGGAGGCACCGGGATAGTACTTTTGGGCGAACTTCTCAAGTTCCTGCCAGCAGCCCCCGTGTTTGCCCGTGCGGTGCCCGCCGCCGCCCAATAACAAATACTCCTTATAACAACGAAACGACAGCCCCGTATCCGTTTCGTCCACGTACGTGCCGTGCAAAGGCCCTGCTCCACGCAGTGCCAGTACATACGAGCGGTGTTGATACAGTTTCAGATAATATCCGCCGTGTTTGTTTAGCGATGGGAAATGGGTGGCCGCAATGGCTTTTTTGTAAGCGATCGTACCGTGTTGTGTTTTCACCCTATGCGGTGTCCATTCGATAACCTTCGTATTTTCATAAATGGGAAGACGTTCGGCTATCGCGTACAAAAATTTCAGCGGGTGAAATTGGGCTTGTCTCTCCACGCGTACAGCGCCCGCCACCGCAAACGGCAGTGACGATGCTTCGGAAAATGCCGCCTTCTCCCCCAATCGCTGCAGTGCTTCAACTTCACGTTCCACCTTGCGGCGGTCGCTCAACGTATACACAAACGCGTCGCCCGTCTCGTAGTCACACGCAATGTCTTTACACATATCGGCATACCGTGCACACGCCCGCCGCTGTGCGTCAAGATACGACCGTGCCGTCTCCGTACCGAAGCGCCGTATCAGCGTATCGTATAACAAACCGTGTGCAAAGGTGATCTTCGCGGTGGTATTTTGGGTGATACCCTGACCGATCTTCCCTGCCTCGACCAACATACAGTCTTCGCCTGCGCATTTCAGGCGATACGCACACAGCACACCCGCCATACCACCGCCGACGATCAGTACGTCGGTCTTAGCATCGCCGTTCAGCGTATCGAACGATACGGGTTGCACCTCTTCCGTCCATAGTGAGCGATATTCATTCATATTCGATCCACCTCACCTGTAGTATGGTGTGTTTCGTATAAAATCATACCTTTTGACGTATGATTATAGTGTTGAGGTGGTGTATAATGAAACGAAACGTATCCCTTTGGCAATTTGCGGGATTTGCCCTTACGGCACTGCTCGGCACGCTGTTACACTATGTATACGCATGGTCGGGCGAAAGCATCCTTGCGGCACTGGTGGCAAGCGTGAACGAATCCACGTGGGAACATATGAAACTGTTGTTTTTCCCGTTGCTCCTTTTCGCGTGGATACAAAGTTTTTTCTTCAAAGAGTATCCGAACTTCTGGTGTGTTAAACTCGGCGGTTTTTTTGTGGGACTGACACTGATTCCTACTTTGTTTTATACCTATAACGGTGCCGTGGGCCAATCTCCCGACTGGTATAATATCGCCGTTTTCTTTGCGGCAGCCGCCGCAACGTTTTGGTGGGAGTGGCGCGCGTTTGGACGAGGTCACAAGCGGTGCAAACGTCCGTGGATCGCGCTTTTGCTGATCGGCGTGTTAGGCGTGCTGTTTATCGTGTTTACCTTTGAAACGCCCCGCTTACCTCTCTTTCGCGATCCGTTGACGGGAACGTATGGAATCGGATAAGAAAAGGTCAGTTGTCTTTTCGACAACTGACCTTTTTTATGTGACACACGTCACGCGGTAGGGGCGCGCATTGCGCGTCCGTTTGGCGATCGAACGCGTGCCTTCGGCGGGCGTTGCCTTCCTCTTCGAGGAAGGTGGCACGAGCGCTGAGCGAGTGACGGAAGGAGTGATTTTACCGCCTTTGTTTTCCGCACCATTCACTCCCTCAGCCTCGCATACGCTCGGCAGCTCCCTCAAAGAGGGAGCCTTTCGCTCACCGCTTCAACCACGGCGGGCGATTCGTGAATCGCCCCTACCTTTTCCCCGGTTTTATTCCGCTATCTTTTTGAGCAAAGCCGCACAGCCTTCCTTTATCTGCTCGTACACTTTCTTGAAATTGCCGCTGTACCACGGGTCTTCGATATCACCGGGGGTATCGGTAAAATCGAGCAGACGGTACACCTTGCCCGCAGGGTCACTGCCGATGATACGAAACAGCCGCGGCAGGTTGTATTCTTCCATCACCACGATATAGTCAAACGCATCGTAATCCGCACGGGTGATCTGCCGTGCGCGGTGATCGTCGAACGGCACGCCCTTTTGCCGCAACATCGCCGCCGCGGCAGGGTAAATGCCGTTTCCGATCTCTTCTGCTGAGACCGCCTTGGATTCGCAATACACCCGTTCGCCCGCCATTTGGCGAAACACAAACTCCGCCATCGGCGAGCGGCAAATATTGCCGTGGCAGAGGAATAATACGCTCGTCATAGAGAATACCTCACAATTTTGCAAACAGTATACCACAGTTTACGGCAGGAGTAAACCCCTGCCCTACGGTTTGGAACCTTTACAGCGGAACGGTCACGGACCGTTCCCTACTTGATTTCTTCGTGGCGGTGGTATATAATTTAAATATAGGACTAAAGGAGGATGGCGTATGATTACCGTATTCAACCGAAAAGAATTGCTTCTAACGCACGATATGCAAAAGCAAGGCGACGTTCGTACCATTTCACAAAGCAACCGCATACCCTATCGGATCAAAGTGACCGATAGGCACAGTCCCTCGCCGTTCAGCAGCCATCCGCGGTCGCGAACGGGGACGTTCGGGGCAGACCCCGCCCATATGTACGAATACAAGATCTACGTCAAAAAGGTAGATTACGAAAAGACGAAAGATCTGTTGAACACCAAAAAGGCTTCTCCTTAAGGAGAAGCTGTCGCCGCAGGCGACTGATGAGGTATCAACGATATAAGGAGAAGATTATGGACTTTGAACAACTTGGAAAAATAGAAAGCGAAAGTGAACGTGTAAACAGAACGTACGATATATTCAACGAGGACATTAGGCTCAATCATTCTAAAGCCGCAAGAGTAGAATTTCTGACCACCATTCACTACATAGAAAAATACTTGAAAGAGGGCGACAAGATACTTGACATCGGTGCAGGTGCAGGTGAATACAGTCTTTATTTTGCCCGCAACGGTTATGAGGTATCGGCTCTTGAACTTGCCGATGCCAATATTGCCGCTTTCAAAAAGAAACTCACTCTTGATGACAAGATCGACCTTGTGCAAGGCAACGCTCTTAACCTCTCTCGCTATGCGGATAAGAGCTTTGACGTTATTCTTCTGTTGGGTCCGCTTTACCATTTAAAAAATAATGCGGACAAACAGAAATGTATCAGCGAGGCAAAGCGCGTCTGCAAGGACGGCGGTAAGATCTTCTTCGCCTTCATTTCCAACGACTTTGTATTCCTTACTGAGTTTGGATACGACATTAATTATTTTAGTAATGGCGATTACGATAAAGAAACATTCAAGCTCAATGACTTTCCGTTTGTGTTCCATACGGTTGGTGCCGCGAGAAAACTTCTTGTAGATAGCGGCATAAACGTGCTGCACGAAGTAGCAACCGATGGTGCAAGCGAGCTTTTGGCAGTAAAGATCAACGAAATGAACGACGAGGATTACACACAGTATCTCCGCTACCATTTCTACATCTGTGAAAAACCGGAACTGCTTGGTATGACGAATCATTTGCTGTTCGTGGGAGAGACACTATGATTATTGACAATACACTTGCTTTATCACATATGAAGAAGGATATGGAATAGTTTTACTATGGCATTGGATATCATTCCGAATACGAAGCCACGGCATTGCGCGACTGCGCAATGCCGTGGTTCTTTATATCTTTTATATCCGTGCGACACCCGTTTCACGAGCGGTCTTGACCACCGCTTCGGCGACCACCTGTGCCACCCGCTTATCCAGTGCGGGGGCAATGATGTTCTCCTCGGTGATCTCGTCGTCGGGAATGAGGGATGCGAGTGCGTAAGAGGTTGCGACCTTCATCTCCTCGTTGATGCACGACGCGCGGCAATCCAGCGCCCCGCGGAAAATGCCCGGAAACGCCAGCACGTTGTTGATCTGGTTCGGGAAATCCGAACGGCCCGTGCCGACCACGCGCGCACCCGCCGCTTTCGCCACGTCGGGCATAATTTCGGGGGTGGGGTTCGCCATCGGGAACAGAATGGCGTCTGCCGCCATCGACTTCACCATTTCGGGGGTGACGAGGTTGGGGGCAGACACACCGATGAACACGTCGGCACCCGCCAGCGCGTCCGCAAGCGTGCCCATCTTACGTTCCGAATTCGTGACCTTTGCCATCTCTTCCTGTGCGGGGTTGTTGTTCGCATCCCCTTCGCACACGATGCCGAAACGGTCGCAGAAGGTGAGGTGGCGAACACCCATATTCATCAAGTGCTTGCCGATGGCGATACCCGCCGAGCCGGCACCGTTGATGACCACCTTCACGTCGCCCATCTGCTTTTTCACCAGTTTCAGCGCGTTGATAAGCGCCGCCGCCACCACGATGGCGGTACCGTGCTGATCGTCGTGGAAGATCGGAATATCGCAGATCTCTTTGAGTTTCTGCTCAATTTCAAAGCAACGGGGCGCGGCAATGTCCTCCAAATTGATACCGCCGAAACTGCCCGAGAGAAGATACACCGTGCGGACGATCTCGTCCACGTCCTTCGACTTGATACACAGCGGGAACGCGTCCACGTCGGCAAACGCCTTGAACAGCGCACACTTGCCCTCCATCACGGGCATACCCGCTTCGGGACCGATATCACCGAGACCGAGCACCGCCGTGCCGTCGGTTACCACCGCCACCAAATTGGAACGGCGGGTGAGTTCATACGACTTGTTCACGTCCTTTTGGATCTCCAAACACGGCTCTGCTACACCGGGGGTGTACGCCAAGGACAAGTCCTCACGCGTGTTGATGGGAGCGCGGCAGACCACTTCGATCTTACCGTTCCATTCATAATGCTTTTTCAGCGATTCCTTGCGAATATCCATTGTTTACGCCTCCCACGGGAACGTGTATTGGGTGAGTCCCAGTTGATCACGAATTTCCACGATCTCTTTTTGCACCGATTCGTTGATCGGCACACCGTCTTTGCGGGCAAGGCGCACCAAATGCTCCTTTTCGCCCGCAGAATAGATGCGCTCGGCACCCGGCGCCTTTTTGGAAGCGCGCACCGCACGGATGATGTCCCCCGCCTTTTTGCGGCAGAGATCTTCACCGAGGAAGTGGTCGGTGTCGATCGCGATGAAGAAGTGGCCCAGACGGTACGGCACCTTGTTGCCGTTTTCGTCCTTGCCGTCCAGCGCTTTGCCGTAGTTGCCGTCCTGCAACACCGCCGACAGCAGTTCCACCGCCATGGCGTAGCCGTAGCCCTTGTAGCCGCCGAGCGCTTCGCCGATACCGCCCAACGTGGTGAGCGCCGCCGTGCCGTTACGGATCATACGCAGTGCCTCGCCCGCGTCCCCTTCCACCGGCTCGCCGTCGAGACCGATGATGGTGCCGGGATGCACCTCTTCCCCGATACGCTCGTAATACTCCACCTTACCGTTTTGGGTAATGGAGGACGCACAGTCGATCAAGAAATCAAAATCTTCGTCGGTGGGGATACCGATGGTCAGCGGGTTGGTACCGAACATACCCTCCACACCGAAGGTGGGCGCGACCGACGGACGGGCGTTGGTGCCCGTCATACCGATACAGCCTGCCTTACACGCCATGGTGGGATAATAGCCCGCAATGCCGTAGTGGCAGGAATTGCGCACCACGACCATGCCCATACCGTATTCCTTCGCCTTTTTGATAGCCAGCGACATCGCCTTGTGGCCGATGACCTGACCCATACCGTCGTGACCGTCCACCACCGCGGTGGTCGGGGTCTCTTTGATGATCTCAAAATTGGTCACAGGGTTTTGAATGCCGTCGCGAATGCGGTCGAGATACACCGGCTTGAAGCGGTTGACACCGTGCGATTCGATGCCGCGCTTATCCGATTCCAGCAACACGTCGGCACAGATCACCGCATCCTCCCGCGGAATGCCGTACCCCACGAAAGCGTCCACCACGAAATCGGTGATGGTCTTCCAATCCACTACGTTCGTTTTTGCCATAATATACTTACCTCCCAAAATTAAAAAAGAGCGCACCTCTCCCCACACGGGGACGCGGTGCACTCTCAATCTCTATGCTCTTTTATTATACCGCATTTGTACGGAATGTCAAGACCTATTCCACAAATCTTCCGCGCCGGTGGATACCGCCGCGGCACCGTTCGCGAACGCTTTTTCGACCTCGTCCGCCGTTTCCACCAGACCGCCCGCGATGACGGGGATCTCCCCCACGCTGAAACGGCGAATGGCTTTGCCGATGACGCCCGGCATAATTTCCATCAAGTGCGGCGACGTCTTGTGCAGCATCTCCTCCACACTGTCAAGCCCTTTGGAATCCAACGCAAAAAAGCGTTGCACCGTGATCAGCCCGTGTTCCTTCGCCGTGCGGATCAACCCTGCACGGGTGGAGAGGATCCCGTCCGCCCCGCAGGCCGCAAGATACCGCACACCGCCCGCATCCTTGCCGATGCCTTCCGCCAGATCCGCGTGAACGAGAATGGCTTTGCCTGCGGCGTGTGCCGCCGCCACACGTTCGGGCACCGTCATCACGTCGGCTGAAAGATAGAACAGCACCGTAGCGGGCGAGGCGAGTGCCGCCCCCCACTTATCGTCACTCACCGCAGCGATGACGGGTTTTTGTTCCAAACAGCGGAGGAACGTTTCAAGATTCATAATCTACACTCCTTGTGTGAATAAGAACTGTCGCGTTAAAGGCTTTTTGCACAAACAAACAGAAATCAAGATCTGCCTCCCCTGTGTAAGGGGAGGTGGATTTTGCCCTCGGCAAAAGACGGAGGGGTTGTGAAACAGCATATCCTTTCCTCAAATCCCCTCAGTCGGCTTCGCCTGCCCAGCTCCCCTTGCACCCTCAAGGGGAGCCAACACGTTCTTCGTTTGTGCAGTTTCACCTTAACGCGACAGCCTTCTGCTTAAGTGTTTACATTACTTGATCGCCGTGCTCTTTTCCTTCTGGATAACGTCGTGAGCGCCGCCCTCAATAATACTGGTGGCGGACACCAGCGTGAGTTTCGCCTTCTTCTGCAACTCGGGAATGCTGAGCGCACCGCAGTTGCACATGGTGGACTTCACCTTGCTGAGCGAAAGCGCCACGTTGTCTTTCAGCGTACCCGCATACGGCACGTAGGAGTCCACGCCCTCTTCAAACGACAGTTTCTTGTCGCCGCCGAGGTCGTAACGCTGCCAGTTGCGCGCGCGGTTGGAGCCTTCGCCCCAATACTCTTTGTAGTAGGTGCCGTTGATGTTCACCTTGTTGGTGGGGCTTTCATCAAAGCGGGCGAAGTAGCGGCCGAGCATGATGAAGTCCGCACCCATGGCGAGCGCCAGCGTCAGGTGATGGTCGTACACGATACCGCCGTCGGAGCAGACGGGCACGTAGATACCCGTTTCTTCATAGTATTCGTCACGCGCTTTGCACACTTCGATCAGCGCCGTTGCCTGACCGCGGCCGATACCCTTGGTCTCACGGGTGATGCAGATGGAACCGCCGCCGATACCGACCTTAATGAAGTCCGCACCGCTTTCCGCGAGGAAACGGAAACCGTCCGCATCCACCACGTTACCTGCGCCGACCTTCACGCTGTCACCGTAACGCGCACGGATCCAGTCGATGGTCAGTTTCTGCCATTCGGAGAAGCCTTCGGACGAGTCGATGCACAGCACGTCCGCGCCCGCTTCCACCAACGCAGGCACACGCTCGGCGTAGTCGCGGGTATTGATACCCGCGCCCACCACGTAACGCTTGGATGCGTCCAGCAACTCGTTCGGGTTCTGCTTGTGGGTATCGTAGTCCTTACGGAACACGAAGTAGCAAAGTTGCCCTTCCTCGTTCACGATGGGCAGAGAGTTCAGTTTGTTATCCCAGATGATGTCGTTCGCTTCCTTCAGCGTGGTGCCTTCCTTGGCACACACGAGTTTCTCGAGGGGCGTCATAAACTCCGACACCTTGGTTTCGGGATCCATACGGCTGACGCGATAATCGCGGCCGGTGACGATACCCACCAATTTGCCGTTTGCCGTGCCGTCGTCGGTCACCGCCACGGTGGAGTGACCCGTTGCTTCCTTCAGCGCGACCACGTCCGCCATCGTTGCATCGGGCGACACGTTGGAATCGCTGGTCACAAAGCCCGCTTTGTAACTCTTCGCACGCTTGACCATCGCTGCTTCATCTTCGACCGACTGTGAACCGTAAATGAAGGATACGCCGCCTTCGGTCGCCAGCGCCACCGCCAGGCGATCACCCGAGACCGACTGCATAATGGCCGAGACCAGCGGAATGTTCATCGTGATAGCCGACTCCTCCCCCTTCTTGAACTTGACAAGCGGAGTCTTCAGCGACACGTTTGCCGGCACACACTCACTGGAGGAGTAGCCGGGGATCAGCAGATATTCGTTAAAAGTGTGGGAGGGTTCGTTGATAAAAGTTGCCATGATACATTCTCCTTTACGCTTTGGTCTCACAGTACAAACAACGATACACGCTGTTTTCACGGTCGGTCAGTTTGAAAATATGATCCAGTTCCTGTTCGGTGGAGGTGATGCAACGCGGGTTGCGGCACCGAATCACGTTGGTAAGCCGTTCGGGTTTGTCGATACGCTTTTTCTCCACCAACTTGCCGTCACGGATGATGTTCACCGTCACGTTCGGATCGACGTAGCCGATCACGTCGAAACTCAGCGGAATTGCCGCATCCACCTTGATGATGTCCTTTTTGCCGAGCTTGCGGCTTCCTGCATTTTTGATGATGGCAACGGGGCAATCCGCCTCTTCCAGATGAAGCAACTCGTACAGACGCATACCGCGTCCTGCGGTGATATGATCGATCACCACGCCGTTCACAATGGAATCTATGTTCATACCGTCGCCTCCTCCAGCAGTTTCAAGATGAGTGCCATACGCATATATTTACCGTTCAGCACCTGCTTGAAATAGCACGCACGCGGATCGTTGTCCACCGCCACGCTGATCTCGTTCACACGCGGCAGGGGGTGCATAATGCACAGATCCTCTTTGGCGTTTTGCAACTTGCGCGGCTCTAAGATATAACTGTCCTTCAACCGCAGATAATCTTCCTCGTTGAAGAAGCGTTCACGTTGCACACGCGTCATATAGAGAATATCCAGCCGCGGCATCACCGACTCAAGATCGGTCGTCTGCTCGTAGGGAATATTGCTCTTTTTCAGAACTTCCTTTTTCACATAACTCGGCAGTTTCAACTCTTCGGGCGAGATGAGCACCACCTTGATTCCCGTATACCGCGACAGCGCACCGATCAGCGAATGCACCGTGCGGCCGAATTTCAAATCACCGCAGAAACCGACGGTAAGATCCGAAAGACGCCCCTTTTCGCGGTAGATGGTAAGCAGATCCGCCAGCGTCTGGGTGGGATGGCAGTGACCGCCGTCCCCCGCGTTGATGACCGGCACCGACGCATTCATCGCCGCAACGAGCGGTGCACCCTCTTTCGGGTGGCGCATGGCAATGATGTCGGCATAGCAACTGATGGTCTTTGCCGTGTCGGCAATGCTCTCGCCCTTCGCGGCGGAAGAGCTGTTTGCCTCCGAAAACCCGATCACACTGCCGCCGAGCTCCAACATCGCCGCTTCAAAGCTGAGGCGCGTGCGGGTAGACGGTTCAAAAAACAGCGTCGCCAGTTTCTTGCCGCGGCAACGCTCAGCGTACGCCGCAGGATGCTCCATTATGTCACAGGCGGTAGCAATGAGTTCATCCAATTCCGCCGGCGTAAAGTCTACGATATCAATAAGGCTTCTCATGCTTTCGCCCCGTTCACAGCGAGATAATTCTTGATGCGCTGTACATTTTCCTCGTTCTTGGGATCCTCTTCCAAATACTCAATGATGTCGTACACGTCCACCACCGAATATACGGGGAAACCGTATTCTTCACCGACTTCCGCCATGGCGGATTTTTCGGTCTGTCCTTTTTCCTTGCGGTCCACCATCACGAAGGTGGCGGCAACCTTCACGCCCTCGAGTCCCCCGAGGATCGCCATGCTTTCACGAATGGCGGTACCTGCCGTGATGACGTCTTCCACGATGACCACTTCTTCGCCCGCCTGCGGCTTATAACCGACGAACACGCCGCCTTCGCCGTGATCCTTTTCCTCTTTACGGTTGAAGAAGAACGGCACGTCGAGGCCTTCTTTGGACAGCGCGCACGCGACCGACACCGCGATCGGAATGCCCTTGTAAGCGGGACCGTACAGTACGGTGCGGCGGTTGCCGACCTTTTCAAAATACGCCTTGGCGTAGAATTCGCCGAGTTTCGCGATCTGATCGCCCGTTTTGATGTCGCCCGCATTGATGAAATACGGGATCTTACGGCCGCTCTTCGCGGTGAAGTCGCCAAATTTCAGCACACCGGCACTTTCCAAAAATTCGATAAATTCTCTCTTGTAGGCTTCCATCGTCTTTATCTCCTTTTCAAAAATCAATCACAAAATTCTGCCACGCAACGCTCGTACGCGGCAACGGGATCCTCTGCCGCCGTGATGGGACGGCCCACCACGATGTAGTCCGAACCGATCTTCTTCGCTTCGGCGGGGGTCATCACACGCTTCTGGTCACCGATATCACCGTCGGCAAAACGGACACCGGGGGTGATGGTGAGGAAGTCGCTGCCGCAGGTGTCGTGCACCTTGCCCGCTTCAAGCGGCGAGCAGACCACGCCGTCCAGCCCCGCCTTTTTGGCGTTGGCGGCGTAATGCATGACCACCTTGTCGATCGGCTCGTGAATGAGCAGGTCGTTTTCCATGCTCTCCTGATCGGTGGAGGTAAGTTGAGTCACCGCGATCAGGAGCGGACGGGTACCGTCGGGACGGGTAAGACCCTCCACGGCGGCTTCCATCATGCGTACCGTGCCGCCCGCGTGCAGGTTGGTGATATCCACGTCCAACCCCGACAACACGCTCATGGCCTTTTTCACCGTATTGGGAATATCGTGCAGTTTCAGATCCAAGAAGATCTTGTGACCGCGCGCCTTGATCTCCCGCACGATGGAGGGACCTTCGGCATAGAACAGTTCCATACCGATCTTCACGAACGGCTTGCGCCCCGTGAACTTGTCCAAAAATGCAAATACCTGTTCGGCGCTCGCAAAATCGCACGCCACAATAACGTCCTTACCCATCCTTACTCTCTCCTTATATAACAATTACGCCTTTCCGATGATGTCCGAAAGGTTTTCAATGCCGTATTGTTCCATTACACGCGGCAGGTCGGCAATGATGTCACGGCAGGCATAGGGATTCACCAAGTTGGCGGCACCCACTTCCACCGCCGTCGCGCCCGCGAGCATCATTTCGATCACGTCTTCCGCCGTGCTGACACCGCCCATACCCACAACGGGGATGTTCACGGCGTGTGCCACTTGATACACCATTCTCACCGCCACGGGGAAAATGGCAGGGCCCGAAAAACCGCCCATTTTGTTCGCGATCACGGGCTTTTTGGTGCGCAGATCAATGCGCATACCAAGCAGGGTGTTGATCAGACTGATGCCGTCCGCGCCCGCCTCTTCACACGCCTTGGCGATCGACACGATGTCGGTCACGTTGGGCGACAGTTTCACGATCACGGGTTTCATCGTCACCGCCTTTACCGCGCGCACCACCGAGGCCGCCGCTTCGGGCGAGGTGCCGAAACTCATACCGCCGCCGTGCACGTTGGGGCAACTGACGTTGACTTCGAGCCAACCGACCTGCGCCTCTTTATCGAGTTGCTCACAAGTATACGCGTAATCTTCGATCGCAAAGCCACTGACGTTTGCCATCACGGGTTTGTGAAAGCATTTTGCCAAACGCGGCAACTCCTGCGAGATCACCTTTTCCACACCCGGATTTTGCAGACCGACCGCATTGATCATACCCGCTTCACATTCCGCAATACGCGGTGTGGGGTTGCCGAAACGCGGATCTTTAGTCGTGCCCTTGAAGGAGAAGGTACCAAGCAGGTTGATATCATACAACTCAGCAAACTCATAGCCGAAACCGAACGTACCGCTCGCGGGGATCACGGGATTATCCAGCGTGATACCGCACAAATTCACACTCATGCTTCCCACAGGATATCCCCCTTTCTCATCACAGGGCCTTCTTTACAGATGCGTTTGTAGCCCGTGACCGTCTTGCAAGAGCAACCCATACACGCGCCGAAGCCACACCCCATGCGTTCTTCAAAACTGAACTGACCGTCGGTCGCGGTGGCTTTGAACACCGCTTTGAGCATCGGTTCGGGACCGCAGGTGTAAAAATGCGTGTATTCCACACCCTGCATACCGTCGGTCACGAAGCCCTTGACACCGCGCGTGCCGTCCGCCGTCGCGACGATGACGGTAGCACCGAGTGCTTTGAATTCGTCTTCGTAAAACACCTCGTCCGCCGTGTTGAAGCCCAGAATAACGGTGACCTGTCGGCCTTCGGCGATCAAGCGGCGCGCCAACAGATAGAGGGGCGGCACGCCGACACCGCCGCCGAGCAACAGCGGACGCTCACCCGCCGCGGTAAGGTCGTAGCCGTTACCGAGACCCGTCAACACGTCCAACGTCTCGCCAACGGACATATCCCGCATCTGCGCGGTGCCGTGACCCACCACTTTATACACCAGCGTGAGCACGTCCCCTTCGCAATCGCACACCGAAATAGGGCGGCGCAGATATTTCCCCTCAAGTTGCACGTTCACAAACTGTCCCGCCGCCGTGATATCCGACGTATCGCCGCGAAGACGCATACGCAGTACCGTCGCGGTGAGGGGGGTGTTTTCGATAATGGTAAAAATACTCTGTTTCATATCGTCCTCTTACGCATCAATGGTCGAAATGGTGAGGGTAGTCTCCTCCAGCACGTCCAGCAACACGCGCACCGTATCCAGTGCGGTGAAGATGGTCACGTTGTTATCGGTCGCCAGACGGCGGATCTCATAACCGTCGCTCGCCTGACCCGCCGAGCCGATGTCACGGGTGTTGATCACGTACGCGATGTGGCCCTGACGGATCGCCTCGGGGATCTCTTCACTGCCGTCACCGATCTTTTGGAGGGTGTGGGTGCGGATACCGTTCTTTTTGAGGAATTCCGCCGTGCCGCTCGTCGCCTGAATGCTGAAACCGAGGTTGTAGAAACGGCGGATCAGCGGCAACGCTTCTTCCTTATCCTTATCGGCGATGGTCGCGAACACCGTACCGTAGTTCTGCACCCGCATACCCGATGCCTGCAGTGCCTTGTACAGCGCACGGTTCAGCTTATCGTCGTAGCCGATGGCTTCACCCGTCGACTTCATTTCGGGAGACAGGTAAGCGTCCAGGCCGCGGATCTTATTGAAGGAGAACACCGGCACCTTCACGTACCAACGGTCTTTTTCCTTCGGATATATATCGAAGATGCCCTGCTCCTTCAGGCTCTTGCCCAGAATGACCTCGGTGGCGATATCCGCCAAGCTGTAGCCTGTCGCCTGCGACAGGAACGGCACGGGACGGGAGGAACGGG
>CAZESL010000052.1:6850-16158 GCA_964515215.1 uncultured Eubacteriales bacterium | reverse complement strand
CAATGCTGTTTCGGGCACCGCAAACGGACATTCTCTGCGACCGAGCAAGTAACTTGTGTAGGACAACCCCTCAGTCTCGCCACGCTCGCCAGCTCCCCTTACACAGGAGAGCCAAGGCGCACGCCCCAAATCCCTAACTCCACCCACTTACGGGTGGATCTTTATTACTGCTTTTATCATCCCAGCGTTTCTTCAATATAGGTGATCACCTCGTCGGGTGATATCTCCATTACATAGGCGATCTCCTCATACAGTAAGCGCTCTGCCTCCTGCATAATGCGTTCATCCGCCAAATGCAACCGCTTTCCTTGCGCGGCACGCACGTGGCGTTGATGATACAGTGTCTTGATCAGCCGCACCACTTCGACGTGGTCGCCGCTTTTGAGCACCGCCGCAAACCGCTCACGCCGCACACCGTCGTCCTCTTCCCACACCGTATCCGTATGCGGCATTTCACGTATCAAACGTTGCACGTCCTCTTTGGTGAGCAATGCACGCAATCGCGCTTCCTGTGCCACGGGACAATAGAAGGTGGATCGCGCATCCTTTTTCGGTTGCAATACGTAATACATCTGGCGAACAGGGCCAAACGTCTCCTCACGCACATCCGCTACACAGCATACGCCGTGACTGCCGTACATTACCGTATCCCCTTGTTTAAACATAAGACGAGCCCCCTTTTTTCTGCTTATTATTATAGCAGATTTTAAGGGGACTCGCCATAGGCATTTTGCCCAAACCTAAGGCAAAAAACAGGGGGACCCATGCGCTTATTCCAACCGCCCTTGCGAGAGCGATATCCGACGGGGTAACGTGCTTGCCAACGCGGTGTCATGGGTAATGATCAGCACCGTGCGTCCGCTTCGATGAAGAGAGTGCAGACAGTCCATCACTTCAGCGGCAGAGACGGCGTCGAGATTCCCCGTAGGCTCGTCCGCCAAAAACAGTGTCGGCTCGCCCGCCATCGCACGGGCGATCGCCACCCGCTGTTGCTGACCGCCCGACAGTTCCGACGGCTTGTGCCCCAAACGGTCTTGCAACCCCATACGGCACAGGCACTCCTCCGCCCGTCGACGGCGCTCTTTGGCGGACACACCGCGGTACATCAGCGGCAACTCCACGTTTTCCACCGCATTCAGGCTACCGATAAGGTGAAACTGCTGAAACACAAAACCGATCTCGCGGTTGCGCACCGCTCCAAGCCGCCTGCGCGGCAGGGCGGACATATCCCGACCGTTCAGCAGATATCGGCCCGCCGTGGGCTTATCCAAACAACCGAGCAAGTGCATCAAGGTGGATTTTCCCGACCCCGAACGGCCGACGATCCCCACCATCTCGCCCCGCTCTACCGAAAAACTGACCCCATCCAGCGCTACCGTCGTCTCACTGCCGCGGCGGTACACTTTGGTCAGATCTCGCACTTCCAAATACGCCATGTCTCTTCGCCTCCTCACACAGTATATCCGTTTTTTTCAAAAAAACACTTGCCAAACGGCCGTAAACGTGCTATGATAAGAACAGATGTTCGGTGGAGGTGAGGATATGCGCGTTGCTGTGATCGGATCACGCGGGTTGACGGTGCCCGATCTTTCGCAGTATTTGCCCGACGGCGTGACCGAGATCGTGTCGGGCGGTGCGCGGGGAGTGGATACTTCGGCGGCCATATGGGCACGCGCGCACGGCGTACCGCTCACCGAGTTTTTGCCCGAATACGAAAAATACGGGCGACGCGCACCGTTGTTGCGCAACATCACCATTATCGACTACAGTGATCTGGTGCTCGCGTTTTGGGACGGGCGGTCACGCGGAACGGCGTTCGTCATTGAAAAATGCCGCGAGCGCGGTATTCCCGTAAAGGTGTTTTACCCAAACACGAACTAAACAACGTCGGCTTTGCGAAACTTCGCAAAGCCGACGTTGTTTATTGTTTATTTTATTGATGTTCTTCGATGTAGGACACCAAGTCACCGACGGTGCGGATGTTCTCGATCTCCTCGTCGGGGATCTCCACATCAAACTCGTCTTCAAGCGACATGAGCATATCCACGGCATCCAGCGAGTCGGCACCGAGGTCTTCACTGATACGCGTCGAGAGCGTTACGGCATCTTCGTCCACGTCAAACTGATTACACAAAATTTCTCTGATCTTTTCGAATACCATATATTGTCATCCTCCGTAATATATTTTGCCGCATGGGCAACACAAAAAGGGACGTACCCTTCTCTCTACCAAAAATAGTATGCAAAAACAGGCGGTTTGTCAATCGTATTTTTAAAATTTCTCCGATTTTTTCGTATTATATTCGTTTTTTAATGGTTTTTTAGAATAAACTTACAAATTTTCGTGCCGCCCTATGTGCAGAATCACGGACGCAGCGCCGCGACTTTCAACACCAACACCTGTGTCTTCGCATCGGGCAGATCCCCGTTCAGCACCAGTTTTACCGCCTCATCCAACGGTATACGCTCCGCTTCCAGAAATTCATCCTCGTCAGGGTCGCATTCGCCGAAGGTCAGCCCCTCTGCCAGATACAAATGAATGATCTCGCCGCAATAGCCGGGGGTGGGATACAGTTTGCCGAGCGAGGTGTACTGTGCCGCCGTGGCGCCCGTCTCCTCACGCAATTCGCGCATACCGGCAAGCAGCGGATCTTCGCCCCTTTCCAGTTTGCCCGCAGGCAGTTCACATACCACTTCTCCGTAAGGGTAGCGGTACTGTCGCACAAACAAGAGTTCCCTCTCGTCGGTAAGAGCGGCGATGCATACCCCGCCGGGGTGTTCCACCACTTCGCGCAGGGCGGTCTGCCCATTCGGCAAAAGCGCCTCATCCACTCGCATATTGACAATTTTTCCCTTATATTTGTAGTCCTGCGACATTGGTTTTTCGATGAGATTCATAGGGGGACCTCCGTTATCATATATAGTGTTACAAGTAGTATGTGAAGGTGGTCATAACCATGAAGAACAAGATCACGGTACCGCAACCGGCCGATTCGGGCACGGTGCGTGCCTTGCTCAGTGCCCTTGCGGGGCGATATCGCTTTTTGGAACTGCAACCCGTGGGGCGCAGTGTGTTGGGGCGGGACATTTACGGCGTGATGTTGGGGGGCGGTCGTGACCGCGTACTGTATGCCGCCGCATTTCACGGACAGGAATGGCTGACGACGCTGGTGTTGCTCCGCCTGTGCGAAGACATTTGCGAAGCCCTCTGCCGCGACGGCCGACTGTCGGACATGGATTTTCGCCGCGCTATTGCGGGGCGGTGTTTGGTGTTCATCCCGCAGGTCAATCCCGACGGCGTGGATATCGCCCTGGGCGGCAGTCGCATAGCGGGTCCCTTTGCCCCGATGGTCGCCGAAAAGGGCGGAGACACCCCCGGGCTGTGGCAAGCCAATGCCCGCGGAGTAGACCTGAACCACAATTTCAACGCCGGTCACACCGTGTTGCGGGAAATGGAGAAGGAAAGCGGCATCGACGGCCCTTCCCCCCGCCGTTTCGGCGGTGAGCGCGCCGAAAGCGAACCTGAAACGCGGGCATTGACCTCGCTGTGCCGCCGCGCCGATTTTCGCCACGTGTTGGCATTGCACTCGCAAGGTGAGGAGATCTACTGGCAGTACGGCGAGCGTACCCCCGCCACCGCCCGTATGATGGCCAACATTCTCGCCGCCTCTTCGGGTTACACGGTGGCCGAACCTTCGGGGCTCGCCTCCCACGGCGGATTCAAAGACTGGTTTATTGAAGAGATGGGACGCCCCGGCTTCACCATTGAAATGGGGCGAGGCGAAAACCCCTTACCGCTCACCGATTTTGAACCGATCTACGCCAAAGCGCGGGAGATGTTGTTGCTCGCCGCGCTGATGTAATTCAGGGGCCGACAACGACCGTTGTGGCGGCAGTACCCGTCGCCGTGGTGTCGGTAGTCGAGGCGGCAGCGGTCATTACCGTCGGCATGGTATCCTGTACGTACTGCGCGTTGATATACCCCGTCTGCCCCGCAAAGCTGATGGCGTACCAATCCCCTTCACGCGAAAGAATGGTAACCGTATCCCCCCACTTCAGGCCGCCGATGGCGTACCCGCTCGTGTCGGGGGTCGGACGCACGTTCAAGGTGGTGGCGTTCACGTACCCCACAAAGGGATACGCCTGCGCCGTCGTGCCCGCCGTCGTTTGAACGGTGGTAACCGTCGTAGTCGTCGTGGCGGCGGTATCCTCTCCACCGTTTGCCTTGCCGCAACCGCACAGCGAAACTGCCATAACCACTGCAATGATCAGAATTCCAAAAATATAACCCCTTGTTTTCATACCTCTTCTCCCTTCAATCGACGCATCAATTTCTGCTGGCGCACATCCTGTCCCGCAAACAACAGCGGCTGGAAACAGCCCGCAATGCGGGAAGCGATCTGCACGCCGTAGCGCTCCTGCAACTGCTTTTGGTTCAGGTTGGTGGAGATCACCGTCGGCAACCCGGCCAGCAGACGCGTGTTTATGATCTCGTACAGTCCCGAGGTATAAAAGGGCGTCGCAAATTCGGTGCCGAGATCATCCAAGATCAGCAGATCACAGGATTCGAGACGCTCCATGCTGTCGCCGCTCTCCCGCCCGAAATGCTCCTTTTCCAATTGGCGAAGCAGCCGTTGCACCGAGCCGTACACCACCTGACCGCCGCGTGAAGCCACTTCGCGTGCCATCGCGAGCGAAAGGTGTGTCTTGCCCGTACCCGCGGGACCGCGCAACAAGAGATTCGGAGAATCGGCAGAAAAATCCGCCGCCCACGCACGGCAAAACGCCACGATATCCTCCATACGGCGGCGGGGCACCACCCCTTCACCGTCCGGCGTATCCGCATAATAGGACATGTTCATATCCTCAAAGCGGGTCAACTGCATATGTGACAACGCGCTGAGTTGTTTGCAAGAGAGTTCTCGCAACAGATTTTCAAGGCAGGTGCACATACGCTGCCCCGTGTATCCCGTATCCCCGCAGACGGGGCAGGTGGGGATCGGCTCAAAATTCTTTGCCGTCTCCCCCATTGCTTGCAGACGTACCGCCAGTTCCTTTTGCAACTGCTCATTTTCGG
Source organism: uncultured Eubacteriales bacterium (assembly GCA_964515215.1). Lineage (GTDB taxonomy): Bacteria > Bacillota > Clostridia > Oscillospirales > Acutalibacteraceae > SIG588. The sequence goes on along the minus strand of CAZESL010000052.1, from coordinate 11,081 downwards.
CTTGCAGACGGCTCACCGTCTCGGTGATATTGCCCGTGCGGTTGCCGTCCATACCGAGGAGCACCGCCCGTGCGACCGACAGTGCCGTTCCCGACAGCGCACGCTCGATCTCACCGGTACGCGGATCGCGGGCGATCGCCCGTGCGCGCAGGGATGCCGCCGCGGTCTCGGCGTTCATACGCCGTTCGGCAAGGGTACGCATCGCCTGTTCGTACAATTCTTTGCTGTATCCCATCTTCGGTTACTCCTTACGTCGTTTCTTTCCCTTTGTATATCGGTCGCCACTCGGCGGCGGCGCGTTCGTAGTCGGTAGCATCCGGCGTCACCGCTTCATCCGACAGGAGCGGTTTTGCATTCTTCCGTTTGCGCGGAGCGGCGGTCGCTGCCGCTTGCTCTGCCGTGGTGATCCCGTCCGCGAGCCATCCTTCCAACACACGGGTGATATAGTTTGCGTTAAAATCGCCCGTCTTTTCACGGCATTTGGCAAGAGCGATCAACAGCATCTCGTCCGAAAAATGCCATTCGTCCACCCAGCGTACCGCCGCTTCCGTCTGCAACAGTGTCAGTTCACGCGTGAGCGAAAAGAGCGTCTGAATATGCTCGCGCACCGCATGCCGCCGTTCCTGCAAGCAGAGTTCCTCTTCCGCCGCCGCCACCGTGGTAATGCCGTTTTCCGACCACGACAATGCGGCTTTTTCCAAGTACGAACGAAATCCCGAACGGGCTTTCACTTTGCCGTTACGCACGGTATATACCAAAAGCATCAAGATCACTTCGGCGGGCAAGCCCAACGAATCGTATATGTAAAGAAACGTCTCGGCTTCGGCAGGAGTGACGGTGCGCCCCAGCCGTTGTTCCGCCGTCTTCAGCAGGTAATCGAAATCGGCACTTTCCTTCTGCCGTGCCACCGCTTCGCGGAAGGAAGGCCGCTTGATCTGTTCGGGGGCAGGTTTTTGTTCGTCCGAAAGCGACGGCAATTCGAGCGGCGGGACGGGAGCAGATACCGCAGGTGATGCGATCGATGCCGTGCCGTCGGCACGCAAGATCTCCATTTCCACCCAAAACTGCATCGCGTCCGCGCAATCGGCGGCACTGAATTTGCCGCCGAGGTCAGCGGCGCACGTGGCCGCATCAAATCCGCCGTGACGGGCAAACCACAACAACACTTTCAGTTGCGCTTCACTCGCGAATTTCAGCGCACGGTCGACCGCCGCGGTGGGCAACGCCATCACCGCGGTCAAATATTCGCTGTTCCATTGATATGTCATCGGGAGTATCCCGCCTTTCGTTCGTTTTCTGCTTTATCCTTTCGATTGAAAACCCGTGCCGAGCACCTGTTCGCTGTTCAGGACGATGATGAACGCATCGGGATCCAACTCGTTCAACAACCGTCGCAGGGGATACACCTCCGACGGACGGACGGCACACATCAGCACCTGTCGCTCACCGCCCGTGTACGCACCCGTTGCTTCCAGTACCGTGACGCCGCGCTCCAGCCGCACGGTAAGTTCTTTGGCAATAGGACTTCCCGCAGCGGTAACGATCAACACGGTGCGCGTGCGGCGCGCGCCGCCGATCAACTCATCCACCACCAGCGAGGAGACAAACACCAACACTGCCGCATACATGGCCGATTCGAGTTGTCCGAATACCGGCACCGATGCCGCGATGATGATACCGTCCACCAACAGCATAAATCGCCCGATGGAGATATGGGGGTACTTTTTCTCAAGCAGTCGCGCCACGATTTCACTGCCGCCCGTGGTGGCACCGCGCAGGAAAATGAGCGCAAGCCCCAAACCGCTCAGCACGCCGCCGAACAAGGATGCCAGCAAGGGGTCGGCCGTGTAGGGCACCACGAACGGTGCCAAAAGATCGATGGTGACCGATGCGATGGCCGTGACCACGGCGGTACGCCACGTGAAGGAGCGGCCGATGTAGATCCACGCCAGAATGAGCAACGGAATATTAATGATAAAAATACCGGCACCGACGGGAAACATCGGCACGAGATAATGAATAAGCACCGAGATGCCCGTCACTCCGCCGGGCACCAAATTGTTCGGCGTGATGAACATGTCCACACCCACGGCGTACAGAAGACACCCGAACACATAAAAAAGCCAATCACTAAGCATTCGTACCACGCGGGGAGGACTGCTTTTTTTCTTCATAACGTTCCCTCTCTGTCGGAAAAGTCAGGTTACCATAGGGTGAGCATTCAAACCCTATAGTATAGTGTAACCAGTTGACGGAATTTTGTCAATTGAATTTTTCCTCCTGTTGTGCTACAATAGCGGCAGACGGAAAGGAGGGCGTAATATGCGAATCGAATTATACCACGCGTATATAGATGCGGCGGACAGCGCCCTTTGGGAGCGGCTGTGGGAGCAATTGCCCTCCGCACGCCGCGTACAACTTGCCTCCCGCACCCCCTCTGCCCGCGCGGAAGGCGCGGCGCTCTCGGCTCTTCTCACCCACGCGATAACACGGTGGGGATGCGGCAACCCGTTTCAAACCCTACCCGCCGCCGCTCTTACGGTGCCGTACCCTCACTGGGAAACGGCAAAAAACGGCAAGCCTTTCCCCGCCGGGATCCGGACGGCGCGCGGGGTGGCACATGTGAGTTTTTCCCACAGCGGCGGACACCTGTTGGTCGCGGTGTGCGACCGTCCGCTGGGCGCGGACATACAAGTGCAGAACGCCCCCGCCTTGGCACCCGACCGCTTTCGGCGGTTAGCGGCACGCATTTCTCACTCGGCTGAAACGCCTCCCGCCACCGCGCAGGAAACGGCACGGCAGTTTACCGCCAAGGAAGCGATACTGAAATTGAGCGGCAAGGGGTTGCGGCACGCGATGTCCACCGTAAAAACGGCAGATTTTGCGGTGTCGTTTTACGACGACGTGCCCGATTGCGTGATCGCCGTCGCCATTCTCCCCACTTGACTGTTCTGTCAAGGTATCTATACATTTTGGATAGCCGTTTTTGGTGGAAAACGTTGCCGAAAAACGGCGAGAAAGCGGATCTTGGTGGAAAACTTCCTTGTATTTACGCGGTTTTTCACGATTTCCACCAAGTTTTCCACAATGGTCCACTGTGCAAAAGAACAAAAATTCGTATTCCCGTCTGTATATTTTGCCCACAAAACGGGGGCTCACTCACTTTTTGGTGTTTTCTCCTAAAAAAATTTACAATATTGTGCCGTTTGCCAGTAGACAAACGGCGCTTTTTATTGTATAATACATCTTTAGATGCGAATAAAGCATATTTAAGGAGGACACAACACTATGCGTAACATGTTGAAACGTGCGGTAACCGTGCTGTTGGCGTTGGCGCTGCTCTGCTCCGCTTTGCTGATGACCGGTTGCTCCACCCCGAAGGTCGCCATGACGGTGGACGGCGACGACTACACCACGGGTGAATATCTGGCGTATCTGTACAACACTTTCTATCAAGTGTATATGCAGGGCTCCTCGTCGTCGGTGCCGCTGTACTACTACGAGATGTACAGCACCGATACCGACGTGTGGAGTCAGGAATACACGTATGAAGATCAAACGTATGATCTCGCGGGCTACATCAAGGCGATGACGCAAGATAGCATTATGCGCAGTGTCGCTGTGAAGCGTATGATGGCGGAATTCGGTGTCACGCTGAATGAAGAAGACCGACAAACTCTCGCGGAAGAACTCGCGGCGATGGAAAACGACGCATTCATCGAACTCGGCTTCAATAATGAAAGCTACGCCCGTATGCTTGAGGAGTGCAACTTCAACGAAAGCAGTCTCTTCTACACGCTGTACGGCACGGGCGGCAAACTTGAAGTGCCGGAAACCGATGTACGCAAGTACTTTGATGATAATTACTTGAGTTATATGATCATCTCCGATTCGCTGACCGACTCGGAAGGTGCGGATCTGACCGACGACGAGAAGGCAGAAGTCAGGAAGGCCTTCGAAGCGTATCTCGCGATGTACGAGCAGGACAAGGACTTCGATGCGGTGCTCCACCAGTTCGAAGCGGATGAGGAGGCAAAGTCGGAAGCGGAGACGGAAACGGAGACGGAAGCGGAGACGGAGACGGAAGCGGAGACGGAGACGGAAGCGGAAGCGGAGACGGAAGCGGAGACGGAGACGGAAACGGAGACGGAGACGGAAACGGAGACGGAAACGGAGACGGAGACGGAAACGGAGACGGAGACGGAAACGGAGACGGAGACGGAAACGGAGA
>CAZESL010000052.1:0-6750 GCA_964515215.1 uncultured Eubacteriales bacterium | reverse complement strand
CGGAAGAAGAACACGACCACCGCGTGGACGTGGATTCCTCGCAGGAAGGTAACGAAAATCTCGAAAAACTTATCAAAGAGATGAAGTTTAACGAGGTCAAGATCCTCGAGTACGAAGACGACAGTGAGACTCCGACCATCGCGTTGGTGCTGCGTATGGATCCCGAAGCGGATCGCGGCGAAGATGAGGACGGCAATGAGATAGATTACTATGCCGAACAGGTGGAAACGATCCTCTACATGATGAAATTTGAAGAATTCAACGAACAGATCGTCGCGAAGATGGACACCTTTAAGGTGGAAGTCAACAAGAGAGCGATCAACGCGGGAGATCCCGTGGAATTCCGCAAGGCGTTCTTTGGTGAATAAGTAGCAGGCGGGCTGTTGCGGTTGCAACAGCCCGTTTTATTTTGAGAGGAGTGTATCGGTATGGTACGACATATCATTCTGTGGCAGTTGAAAGACGAGTTATCGGCACAAGAAAAACGCACCGTGTGCGAAAATATGAAGCGGGAACTGGAAGCGCTGGTCGGTACGGTGGAAGGACTTTGCTCTCTCACGGTACATATCGACGGACTTGCGACCTCGAATGCAGACGCAATGCTGGAGTCGGTGCTCACCGATGCTGATGCCCTCGCGGGGTATGCTGTACACCCAGCTCACGTAGCGACGGCAAACAATTTCGTGCGTCCGTTTGTGAAGACGCGCTTGTGCCTCGATTTTTGAGTATAGAAAAACCCGCCCCTGCGGCGGGTTTTTGTTGGATTTTTCTCTTGACATTTGCATATGAAAGGACTACAATCATTTAGGTATTTTTTGAAAAGAAGGTTGTATGTATGCAAACGTTATTGACACTGTCGGTGGCACTGTTTGCGGGATTGATGTTGTCCCGTTTGGCAAAACTGCTGAAACTGCCCGCCGTGACCGCGTATCTGGTCGCGGGTATTTTAGTGGGCCCGTATCTGCTCGGCGCATTCGGGGTTGAGGGGCTCGGTTTCACCAGCATGGAAAATATCCACACGTATCGGTTGCTGTCCGACGTGGCGCTCGGTTTCATCGCCTTTTCCATCGGCAACGAATTCCGCTGGTCGCAACTGAAAAAGACGGGCAAGCAAGCCACCGTCATTGGCATCTTTCAGGCGGTGGTCGCGACGGTATTGGTAGATGCCGCCCTCATCGGTCTGCACTTTTTGATGCCCGATAAGTTGCCGCTCCCTACCGCCATCGTTCTCGGCGCGGTAGCCTCCGCGACCGCACCTGCCGCCACCTTGATGGTGGTACGGCAATACAAGGCAAAAGGTCCGCTGACCGACCTTCTGCTCCCCATCGTGGCACTGGACGATGCCGTGGGTCTCGTGCTGTTTGCCGTTTCGTTCGGCATCGCCAAAGCGTTGGTATTGGGTCACGTAGATATGCTTTCCATCGTGTTGGAGCCGATTTTGGAAGTGGTCTGCTCGTTGCTGCTCGGCTTGGTGATGGGCTTGCTCTTCTCCTTCTTCGAACGCTTTTTCCACTCCCGCTCGAAGCGTCTCGCCATGTCGGTCACCTTTGTGTTCTTGACGGTGGCGTTGTCGATGGTGGAATTCCACATCGGCGGGGTGCACGTGGCGTTCTCTTCTCTGCTTGTGTGCATGATGCTCGGCACGGTGTTCTGCAACGTGTGCGACTTCTCCGAAGAGTTGATGGGTCGTGTGGATCGTTGGACCGCCCCCCTGTTCGTGCTGTTCTTCGTTATCAGCGGTGCCGAGCTCGAACTTTCGGTATTCCGGGATTGGACGGTAGTGCTGATTGGCGCGGTATACATCCTGTTCCGCTCGGTAGGTAAGTACTGCGGTGCGGCTATCAGCGCACGTGCCACCAAGTGCGCACCGCCGATCGTAAAATATCTCGGTGTTACGCTGTTGCCGCAAGCGGGCGTGGCGCTCGGTATGGCGATCAAGGCAGAGACGCTCGGTGAATGCGGCACACTGGTCGCGAACATTACGCTGTTCTCGGTGCTGATCTACGAATTGGTCGGCCCGTACTTTACGAAGGTGGCGCTGACCCACGCCGGCGAGATCGAACCCGAAGGCAAGAAATCCGCCCGCGGCGAAACGATACATCCGTAAACAAAGAAACCACCCGCCAGCGGCGGGTGGTTTCTTTGTTAGTTCAAAATATACACGTTCATATCGCGGCGACCGAAGCGCATACAGTCTTCGTAGGTATCCATAAACAAGTCTACCAGCACGCGGCCGCTGGTCAGCGCACCGCCCGTATCGCCCGCGATCGCGTAGCCGTACACGATCGAACCGTCCGCCGACACAATGTACAACTCCGTACCGTAGGGGATCACCTTCGGATCAACGGCGACCACGCCCACCGAAGCGGGACAGCCGGTAGAGGTCCACTGACCTGCCAGACCGCGGTCGTTGGTATACGCCGTACACTGGCCGACCTTCAACATCTCGTAGCCTACGGGCTGTCCCAGCGCGTTCAGTTCGATATCGTACGGGGCGGGAGACATCGCCTTGCCCACCGTCGTGCCGATCAGGCGGATCTCCTCCACCGCCTCGACCCGCTGTTCGCTGAGCACCACCGAGGACACCACTTCCCCGTCTGCCAGCGTATCGCGGATCACGCGGGTCACCTTCCCGTTTTCGCCTTTTTGCACCACCTTAGTCTGACCTTTCGCCAGATCGGGGGTGTATTCCGTCTTTACCGTGAAGGGCAATCCCTCCGTTTCGGTACGTTCGGCATAATTCAATACACTTTCCAGACAAATATCCGCGCCGGCATCCAGCGTGTCGGTCACGGCGGCATTTACCAAACGGTAATCGTTCGCATTTACACCGGCTTGCTTCAACGCATCGCCCACCGTGCCGCCGGTGAGATATAACTGCTTAGTCTCGCCATCCACTGTGACGTTCACCGCAAATGCACGGTCAATGGTCAATTCGTTTCCGCTGCCCGCGCGGTACACGGCATCGTGCTCGCCCATCGTGACCCCTGCCAAGCGAATCGCCTCGGTCGGGTCGTCGGTCAACGCGGATATGACAAAACGCTCGCCGCCGTCCAGCACCGTGAACGCTTGCATGCGGGACACCAAACAGGTGATCACCACCGCACTCACGACCGATAACATCGCGGCCGCCGCCCAGCGACTGCGCCAGAACGGTTGATAGCGGACCTCATTTCTGTTTTCTTGTCGCGTTCCCATTATATTCTCCTCTCTACAGGGTCTAACTGTTCACCCTGTATATACAGTTCGTAAGTCGGGGATTGCGCACTGTTGCCATTATACGCAAAGGGGTGTGTGATGTCAACCAAACGAAACACCGCTTTTTTAGTATCTTTGCACAAACTTTTCCGTCGATTTTCCAATCACTTCCTTTTTGCCGCCGCCAAAATCACCGCCTTTTTCCTTGGCACCCACAACCCAAAAGATCGTCGTTTTTTTCATATTTCGCCATCAGTGTCTCCCCCTTTGTGCAAATTTTTGTGACTTTTTCCGCTTTGCCTTCCATTTATTTACAAAACTGGAAGCGCAAATTGATAGGAACGTTTGTTCGCGATATTTTGTGCATTCAGCCGAATTTCCCCATGTGCACCCTTGCAAAACATGCGAAAAACAGAGGATTTTCTTTCATTTTGGGCTGTTTTTTATCGGTTTAAACGCATATTTTTTCTTTTGAGCGCATATGTTTTCATTTTCGCGAAAATTGGAAATCGCGTACGTGAGGATGTATGAATAAAAGGTTACAATCTCACACCGCCGCTTGACTTTGTCCGCGGTATTTACTATAATAAGGTACAGTAGTTACGGAAAGGGATGTCAGTATGACAAATTATTCTCATTTGTGTATGCGTTGCATGCAGCCGTTGGAAGAGGGCGCGGCGGTCTGCCCGCTGTGCGGGGATATTGCCAGTGCCACCAATCCGCCCCATGCGTTACCGACGGGCACGCTGTTATCCGAGCGGTACATGGTCGGCCGTTTGCTGAAGGACGGCGGTGATGCGGCGCTGTACGCGGGTTATGATACGGTGTTGAAAGCGCCCATCACGGTGCGTGAATTCTTCCCGCAGACGTTGTGTGAGCGCGCAGAAGATCTCTCCTTGCGCGCGATTCGCGGCTGTGAGCAGACCTACACCGACTATATGAACAAGTTCTTGGCGCACGCCCGTGTGGTAGCACGTATGCGGGATCTGCCCGCCAGTATTCCGACCTATGACATCTTCCAGCAAAACACTACCGCTTACACCGTAAGCGAGCAGTGTGAGGGTGTCTCCCTCACGGCGTATTTGGAAGAGCACGGCGGCCGTATGACGTGGGACGAAGCGCGTCCCCTGTTTATTCCGCTGTTAAACTCGCTCGTGTCGTGGCATCAGGCGGGGGTGTTTCATCTGGGCCTGTCGCCCGACGTGCTGATCGTCGGTACCGACGGCAAGTTGCACGTCAGTGACTTTGCCATCGGCGAGGCGCGTTCCGCCAACAGTGAATTGACAGCGGAATTGGCGTCGGGCTATGCCGCACCCGAGCAGTATGCGTTCGGCACTACCCCCACGGCGACGGCGGATGTCTACGGCGCGGCGGCGGTCATCTTCCGCACGTTGGTAGGTTCTCCCCCGCCGGACGGCGAGACCCGCCCGAAGACCAATGCCGATCTTACCGTGCCGTCCGAAGTGGCGAGCGAATTCCCGCCCCACGTGGCATCGGCACTGTTCAGTGCCTTGCAACCCAGTCTCGAAAAGCGCCTCTCCTCGCTCGCGCTGTTGCGCGACCGCTTGGCGGAAGCGCCGGCGGTGGCGGCACTGTTGGAGGATGAAGAGTCTCCCGAGGAGATCCCTGCCGAAGACGAATACGAACTGGAACCGACGGGCACGCCCATCGGTGTGTACATCGTGGTAGGCATTATCGCCTGCATTTTGATCGCACTTCTCGGCTTTGCGCTTGGTCGCATTACGGCGCCGCCCGCTGCCGAGGGGACACCGACCGATGCGACCACCACCGTGCCGACGGGAACGATCGTGATCACCGATAAGACCGAGTTTGTGGAGCCGAACACCATGGGTTCGGTGCCGAACGTGGTCGGTCAGGATTACGACCTTCTGCGCGGCAAGTATGTGGAAAACCGCGCCATCAAACTCGCCGGCTTCCAGTACAGTGATACGGCACCCGCCGGCACCGTACTGTCACAAACACCTTCGAGCGAGGAAGAAGCAGACGTGACCGCCGCTGTATACGTTATGGTCAGTGCGGGTCCCGAGGCGATCGCCGTACCCGACGTGGCAGGTTGGGAACGCGACCACGCCGTGGCGTATATGGAAGCACTCGGCTTTAAGGTGCAGGTGGACGAAGTGTTGGTTACGTCGGTGGAATTCGGCAAGGTGGAAAGTTCCAGCCCTGCAAAGAACACCGTTCTGGCACGCGGCAACACCGTGCGTCTGCGGGTGAGTGTAAAGGAGACTACCGCTCCCACGACCACCACGACCACCGCATGGACGCCTACGGCAACGACCACGACGACAACTAAACCGTCTTCGTCGGCCACAACCACCACGACCGCTAAACCGTCGAGTTCCACCGGAACGACGACCACAACGGTCACCCCGTCGTCGACTGCGACTACCGCGACGACCACAACGGCCGTCACGACTACGACCACGACGACCGCCGCCACGACGACCGCATCCGCAACGGAGGCGCCCACGACAACGGAAGCCACTACCGAAGCGCCCACGACGACCGCGGCACCCACCGAGGCGCCCACGACGACCGTTTCGGAGTAAACGAAAGGATATCCATTCTGTATGAGTACGACTCTCGCCGCATTCGGCGATCTGCAACTGACCGAACCCGTTGTGCGCGCCTTGCACAAGATGGGGATCGAACATCCTACACCCGTTCAACAACAGGCGATCGGCCCGATGTTGGAGGGCCGCGACGTGATCGCCAAAGCCCCTACCGGCACGGGTAAGACCTGTGCGTTCGGCATTCCGCTTTTGGAATGTGTGGATCTGCACAGCAACGATATCCAAGCGGTGGTGCTTTGCCCCACCCGCGAACTCTGCTTGCAGATCACCGAGGAACTGCGCGCCCTCGCGACCTATATCGCGGGTGTGCGTATTGCCGCCATCTACGGCGGTCAGCCGATCAAAAAACAACTCATCGCGCTGGAGAAGAACCCCCACATCGTGGTGGCGACCCCCGGTCGCTTGCTGGATCACATGGGGCGCGGTACTGCCTTTTTGGGCAACGTCTATACGGCGGTGTTGGACGAAGCGGACGAAATGCTGAAAATGGGCTTTATCCGCGACGTACGCAAGATCTTGAACGCCACCCCCGGCGACACGCAGGTGGTGATGTTCTCCGCCACCATCTCCCGCGAGGTGATGGACGTGGCGTGGGAATATCAGCACGGTGCCGTGGAGATCACGGTGGAAGCGGAGGGCGATAACCGCCCGAACATCGCGCAGTATTCGCTTGCGATGGATGCGGCGGAACAGCGTTTTGCCGCGATGGGGCACATCATCGACACGCTCGGTTTAAAGCGGGTGATGATCTTTGCCAATATGAAATCCACCGTGCGGTGGCTGGATATGCGCCTGCGCCGCGACGGTCGGTCTGCCGATTGTCTGCACGGAGACATCCCGCAGGCTCAGCGCAACCGCGTGATGGCGGGTTTCCGCGACGGCAAGTTTGAAATTTTGACCGCTACCGACGTGGCGGCGCGCGGCATCGACGTGGACGACGTGGAAGCGGTGTTCAACT
>CAZESL010000051.1:0-17270 GCA_964515215.1 uncultured Eubacteriales bacterium | reverse complement strand
ACGGCAACCTGTACTACGTGCAGGCGAACGGTAAAGTTGTTTCGGACAACGCGAGTTTCTTCGTGACCACCACCAACGGTTACGTGACGAAGGGTCGCTATGCGTTCGACGCCAACGGTGCGATGATTCGCTAAAACAGCATAATTCCCGACAACGGCTGCCGCAGCAGGATTCCTGCTGCGGCAGTTTTTTTGTAAAACGCCAAGGGAACGGTCACGAACCGTTCCCTACTTGCTTTTCGCGGCGAAATATGGTATACTCACAAAAACAGGAGGGGTGCAGTATAATGAATATTCACGATCTGTTTCGTCCCGATGAACAGCCGCTCGAGACTTTGCTGTCCGACGGTGGGTTTTGCGGTATCTTCCGTACCATCACCTGCGTGGGGGATAGCCTTTCTTCGGGTGAATTTCAGACAAAGCGGGAAGACGGAACTTTTCGCTATCACGATATGTATGAGTATTCGTGGGGGCAATATCTCGCCCGTGCGACGGGGAGTACGGTATACAATATGTCCCGCGGCGGTATGTCTGCCCGTGAGTTGATGAGTTTGGACGAATATTGGGATCCGAAACGCTTTCCGCCTACGCAAGCGTACGTGGTGGCGCTCGGTGTCAACGACGTTCAAAATCAAAACCAAGAGGTGGGTACGCTCGCCGATATTACGGAGGACTGGCGGAAAAACGCCGATACGTTTACGGGACACTATGCCGGTGTTATCCAACGCATTAAGGAATTTCAGCCGAACGCCCGCTTTTTCCTCGTGACTATACCGCAGGAGATCAGCGAAGAACGCAACGACCGCGGCGCACGCCATGCCGAGGCGGTACGGGCGATCGCGGAGTATTTCGATAATTGCTACGTTATCGACCTGCAGAAATACGCCCCGCGGTACGATGAAGCGTTTTATGAGAAATTCTTTATGTACGGGCACATGAATACGGCGGGGTATCTGCTCACTGCCAAAATGATGATGACCTATATGGATCACATTATCCGTCATAATCTGCGTGATTTCGACCTTGTCCCGTATATTGGTCGGGAGGAAATGTTGGAAGGATAATCTATGCAAGAATTGTGGTATACCGTACCGCCCGAATATGACGGTGCCCAGACGGGCGCGTTTTTGCGACGGGGGTGCGGACTTTCGTGGCGCACGGTGGTGCGTTGCAAAAACGTGGTGGACGGCATCACGGCAGACGGTGTGTTTCGCCGCACCATCGATCCCGTGTATGCGGGACAGCGGGTGCGACTGTTGTTACCCGACGACAAGGTGCGCATCGAAGGGGCGGATCTGCCGCTCGACGTGGTATATGAAGACGAGCATCTGTTGGTGGTGAACAAGCCGCCGTATCTTGCGGTACACCCCTCCGCAGGGAAGCCCGAGCCGACACTGGCGAATATTGTGGTGCATCATTACGAGCAAGAGGGAACACCGTTGTCCTTTCGGCCAGTGAATCGGTTGGACCGCAATACGAGCGGATTGCTGCTTGCGGCGAAAAATCCGCACGTTGCCCACGCACTGACGGGATCGGTACAAAAAGAATACACCGCCTTAGTTCTCGGGAAACTCGCGGGCGAAGGGGTGATCGACCAACCCATTCGTGTAAAAGAAGGATGTTGTATCACCCGCGAAGTGGGGGAAGGCGGCAAACCCAGCCTTACTCGCTGGTGGTCGCAAAGAGCGGGAGAGACCGTGTCGCAACTCCGTGTGATCATTGAAACGGGGCGTACACATCAAATTCGAGTGCACATGGCGTGGCTCGGTCACCCGTTGGCGGGAGATACCATGTACGGTACCGACACGACCGTGATGCAGCGGCACGGCTTGCATTGCGGTACGATGCGCTTTACTCACCCGATCTCGGGCGAATCCTTGGAATTTGCCGTGCCGCCGCCTGCAGATATGCAGGCAGTAATAGAAAGGGAGTTTGTGTAATGGAAAAGATCGCCAGTTTTCAAGTGGACCACACAGTGCTGTTGCCGGGAATGTATGTCTCCCGCGTGGACGGCGACGTCACGACCTTTGATCTGCGTTTTGTGCGTCCCAACACACCGCCGTATTTGGAGATGCCGGCGGTGCACACATTGGAGCACCTGTTTGCTACGTATGTGCGCAACAGCGAACACAAGGATAAGGTCATCTACTTCGGGCCGATGGGATGCCGCACCGGATTTTACTTCCTCACCCGTGACCTTTCACGTGACGAGGTGTTGACCCTCACGCAACAAGCGCTCGCGTTTGCGGCGGCGTACGACGGCGATGTCCCCGGCGTGAGCGCGGTGGAGTGCGGCAACTGGTTGGAGCACGATCTTGTGGGAGCACGGGCGTATGCTGCGGCGATGGCGGACGTGCTGCGTGACTGGACGGCAGAAAAGATGGATTACTGAAAAAAGCCCTGTTTTTTCGTGAAAACTACTTAAAATATGGCGATGAATTTTGGTAAAATGCCCAAATATTAGGTAAAAGCATTGATTTATCGCTGAGAATAGAGTATACTAAGAAAAAGGTTACATTACTGTAACCTTTTTCTTTTGAGAGAACGAACCGAAACCATCGAAAGGAGGTGCCCTTTATGTCGCAGGAAAACGGACTCCCGCCCGGTGAACAGCACCCGCTGTTACATGCACTGATGCCGGAAGTGGATACCACCGAGAGTGTAGTGGATATTCACGGGGAGACACCCGCTCCGCAAAAAAAGCCGTTGTCGGCGTTTCAACCGACCGCCCGTCCCGACGGCGCGTGGTGGAGGCGTGTGTCGATGGAAATATACCTGATCTGCTACGGTCTGGGCGCCTTCAGCCGCGGCGTGTGGCACACAATTGCATTGTGGTTGCGGCACGCGCTGTCACCGCTTGGGAGCGCGATCGCCCGCTTGTGGGAACGTACTGTTGTGAAGCAATGGCACCGCCTTCGGTTTGAACTTCGCCGCATTCGGCACGGATTCACCTTGGCGCATGAGCGAGTGATCATGGCGGGTCGCCGTCACCGAATGCTCGCGGTATTGCAGGTGTTGGCGTTGCCGTTTATGGCATTTCGCCGTCACCGTCGTTTCGCCTCCGCCGTGATGCAAAGTGCCATGGTGTTGGCTTCGGTGCTGGTGCTCACGTTGGTGGTTCGCTATTGGCAGAACACTACCTTTGCGTTGGAGTTGGTGTACGGCGGTGAGCACCTCGGTTACATCGAGGACGAATCGGTGTTTCAAAGTGCGGTGGATATGGCGGAAAGCCGCGTGATCAAAAATACCGATGGTTACGTGTTTGAACGGGAACCGCACTTAACGCTACGTCCCGCCCAACAAAGTGAGGTTCTCTCTGAAGCCGAACTGTGCGATGCGATCTTACAGATGTCGGGCAGTGAAGTGGAAGAGATGAGCGGGTTATACGTGGATGGCGTATTTGAAGGGGCACTGGCCACCCGTGCGGATATGGACCGTCTGCTGGAGGAGATCCTTGCCGCGTACGATCAAGGGGTGCAAACCGCGAATAGACGGGCAGAATTCCAAAACAAGATCGAGATCGTGGACGGCTTATACCCGAAGGGATCGGACGAGCCGTATCGAGCCTTGTTTAAGCGGCTGACCGCGAAGGACGAAAACGGCGATCCTTTCCTCACGGTGCAGATCCGCTGTACCGAGATATACAGCGAAGCTATCCCGTTTGAGCGGCGTACCGTGAAGGACAGCACGAAGTATATCGGCTACTCAGCCATTCGTACGGAGGGCGAGGAAGGCGAACGTCAGATCACGGCGGACGTGATCTACATTAACGGCGTGGAACAGTACCGCGAAGTGCTTTCTACCGAAGTGGTGAAACAGCCTGTCACCGAAGTGACGGTCATCGGTAGTTACCGCGTGAATGAAGAGGCCGAAGCAGGCAAAGCCACGGGTGAATTTTTGTGGCCGCTGCCCAGTTGCCGTATCCTCAATTCCGAATTTGGGTATCGCTGGGGTAAGTTGCACGCCGGTATCGATATTTCAGGCAACGGCGTGTTCGGTAAAGATATTATCGCTTCCGACGGCGGCGTGGTGACGCAGGTGAATGCTTCGGGTTGGGGCGGCGGTTACGGTCTGTACGTGGTCATCGACCACGGCAACGGTTACACGACTTCCTACTGCCATTGCAATGAAATTTTGGTTTCGGTGGGGGATAAAGTGACGCAGGGTGAAGTGATCGCTAAGGTAGGTAATACGGGCAACAGTTTCGGCCCGCACCTGCATTTTGAGATCCGCTTGAACGGCCTTGCGGTGGATCCCATGCCGTATTTGGAGTGAGTATGTATGACTATGACGTTTTGCTGCCCGTGTCTGTTTGGTATTGAGGGCATATTAGCGGATGAATTGCGCCGCATGGGGGTGGATAACGTCCGCGCCGAAACGGGACGCGTGCTGTTTGACGGTGATTTTTCCGCGATGGCACGGGTGAATATCCGTTCGCGTTATGCGGAGCGGGTGCAACTCGTGATGGGACGGTTTCACGCCGTTACCTTCGATGCGCTGTTTGAAGGTGTGAAAGCATTGCCGTGGGAGCGGTTTATTGGTGTAAAGGACCGTTTCCCCGTGAAGGGCTGGTCGCTGAATTCTACCTTGCACAGCGTGCCCGATTGCCAATCCATCGTGAAAAAAGCGGTGGTGGAGCGTCTGCATGCACGCTACGGTGTATCGTGGTTTGAGGAAAGCGGTGCGCTGTTTCAGATTCAAGTGACCGTTATGAAAGATGAAGTTACCCTGCTGGTGGATACCAGTGGGCAGGGGCTTCACAAGCGCGGATACCGTGCGAATGCAGGGGAAGCCCCCATCAAAGAGACGCTTGCGGCGGCGATCGCCGACGTGATGCGTGCCCGTTTCGCCGAACAGGTGTGCGATCCGTGTTGCGGGTCGGGTACGTTACTTATTGAAGCGGCACTGGCGGCACGGCGTATTTCTCCCGGCATCGGTCGCCGCTTCGCGGCGATGCAGTGGGGGTGCGTGCCGCGCGGTACGTTCGAGGCGGAACGCGAAGCGGCATTGGCACTCGAATTGCCCGAACGGGAGATCACGCTCTGGGGCGGCGATATCGACCCGGATTGCGTGCGACTTACCGAAGAAAACGCGGAAAAGGCGGGGGTAGGCGATTGCCTGTTTGCCGACCGTGCCGATCTGAAAGATTTTGTGCCGCGCGGCGAGAGCGGTTTGGTGCTGTGCAACCCGCCGTACGGCGAACGGTTGCTGGATCGCGGTACGGCGCAGGAACTGTACCGCACGATGGGGCAGGTCTTCGTGCCCAAAGCGGGATGGAGTTACGGTATCATCACGGCGGATGAGACGTTTGAGGAAGCGTTCGGCCGTCCGGCGGATAAACGGCGGAAGTTGTACAACGGTATGCTGAAATGCCAGTTGTATATGTATTTCTCACCGAAGAAATGAGGGGCTACCCATGAAACACGTCTTTGTTCTGAATCCCGCGGCGGGCAAACACGCACCTGCACTGGAACTTGTGCCGCGTATCCGCGAGGTGTGTGAAAAGCATGGGTTGGATTTTGAGATCGTAGAGACCGCCGCTCCGGGCGATGCCACCGTGCTTTCGGAGAAAGCGATCGCCGAAAATGCGGGACAGGTACGCTTGTATGCGTGCGGCGGTGACGGTACGCTCTTGGAAGTGTTGACCGCCGTTACACCGCACAGCGACACCGAGTTTGCCCATATCCCTTGCGGGTCGGGCAACGATTTTGTGCGGATGCTCGGCGGTGCCGCACCGTATCTGGAACTTGAAGATATGGTGACGGCGGACGCTTACCCGATGGACGGTATCGTGTGTACATACGGCGAAGGTACGGTGCGCCGCTCGTTGAATATTGCGGCGACCGGTATGGATGCCGAGGTGGCGTATCACATGGCGAAATTCAAATGCTGGCCGCTGGTCAGCGGGTCGATGGCGTATAATCTTGCTTTGGTGAAGGTATTTTTCAGCCGCATCGGCTGTCATCTTACCGCCGAGATGGAAACGTCGGAGGGCCCGCTACGGATGGAGGGTGACTTCTTGTTTGCGCTGTGTGCCAACGGTGAGTATTACGGCGGCGGTTACCACGGTGTGCCCACCGCCCGCCCCGATGACGGTGAGTTGGATTTTGTGCTGGTGGAAAAAATGTCCCGTGCCCGTATTTTGAAGTTGTTGCCGAAATACAAAAAAGGTACGCACCAAGGCGAGCGGGGAGTGCATTTCTTCCGCGGCCGTGCCATCACGGTCGAGACCGCGCGGCCGATGCCGGTCACGCTGGACGGTGAGTGCGTGCTGACCGACCGCTTTTGCGCGGAAATTCAAAAAGGTGCCTACCGCATGGTGATCCCGCATAGTGTGGCACAAACACGATACGAAAAGGTGAAAAGTGAGGCGTAAGCCTCGCTTTTTTGCATTATTTACGATTCAAAATCGCCAAACAGGAGAGAGAAGTAGCGGAAAAGCGAAAAAAATCAAAAAAGTTTTGCAATTATTGAAAAAAGAACTTGCAAAACAGTGCGGTTTGTAATACAATGTACAGAGGCGTTTTTTGAAAGGATGAGTTTTCCTATGACGATAGAGGCAAAGCGGTTAGCGGAATTGACCGCACGGTATGAAGAATATTGCGCACGCGGTCTGGCGCTCGATATGTCCCGCGGCAAGCCGGGCCCCGAGCAGTTGGAACTGACGGCGGATATGCTGGATTGCCTGCACAGCCACGCCGACTTTAAGGCCGAGGACGGCATGGACGTGCGTAACTACGGCGGTCTCACGGGTATCCCCGAGGCGCGCCGTATGTTCGGTGTTGTTTTGGGCGTGCCCGCTGAAAACGTCATCGTGGGCGGCAACTCCAGTTTGAACTTGATGTTCGATTATATTGCGAACGCGTACGCCATGGGGGTCGCGGGATGTGAGCCGTGGTGCAAGCAGGAAGCGGTGAAATTTCTCTGCCCCGTTCCGGGTTACGACCGTCATTTTTCCATTACGGAGTATTTCGGTATTGAGATGATCCGCGTGCCGATGAATGAAAACGGTCCCGATATGGACGTTGTTGAGCAATGGATACAGGACGAAGCGGTCAAGGGAATGTGGTGTGTGCCGATGTATTCCAATCCCGGCGGTATCACCTATGCGGACGAGACGGTGCGCCGTTTGGCGGCAATGAAGCCCTGCGCAAAGGATTTTCGTTTGATGTGGGATAATGCGTATTGCGTACATCACCTGTCGGATACTCACGACACCCTGCTCAACATCTTTGACGAAGCGAAGAAGTACGGCAACGAAGAACGCATCGTGGCGTTCACCTCCACTTCTAAGATCAGTTTCCCCGGTGCGGGTGTGGCGGTGATGGCGGCGATGGGGAAGACGTATGACGATATCGTGCGCCGTCTGTCAATGCAGACCATCGGTTACGATAAAATGAACATGATGCGTCACGTGCGGTATTTCAAGGATGCGGCAGGTATCGTATCGCACATGAAACTTCATGCGGCGGTGTTGCGCCCGAAGTTTGACGTGGTGCTGAACACGCTCGAAAAGCACCTCGGCGGCAAGAACATTGCACAGTGGCACCGTCCGACGGGCGGTTACTTCGTCAGCGTGGACGTGCCGGGTTGCGCGACCGAGATCATCCGCCTTCTGCGGCAAGCGGGTGTGAAGATGACCGAAGCGGGTGCCCCGTTCCCGTATCATCACGACCCCGAAGACAAGACCATGCGTATTGCGCCGACCTATCCTTCGGTGGCGGAATTGGAGCAGGCGATGGAGCTGTTCTGCATCTGCACCGAGATCGCGGTACTGAAAAAATCGGTGTAATGCTAAATTTTTGGCGTAATTTTTGGCAAAAGCATAGAATTTGTAAAGAAACGGTCGGAAATCTTGACATTTCCGACCGTTAGTTATATAATAACTCTATTAGCGCGATTAGGTGTAACCTATGCGCGAGTAAGTATTGGAGGAACTACCGATGAAGCGCACAGCAAGACCCGTATTTTTCATCGTGGCGCTGGTGATCCTGGTGTTGGCGTATACGTCCATCTTCGGCGTGTATACCTACTTCGGCGATCGTCGTGACACGATCATTCGCGGTGCTTCGGACATTCGATTCGGCATCGATATCCGCGGCGGCGTGGACGTGACCTTCGGCGCGAAGGATACTACAATCCAAGTGTCCGAAGATCAACTGGACGGCGTGAAAGCCGTCATTGAAGAACGTTTGGTTCTTCGCAACATAACCGACTATGAGATCTATGCCGACACTGCCAACAAGCAGGTGGTGGTTCGTTTTCCGTGGGAAGCGGACGAGAGCAACTACGACCCGACCACAGCCATCAGCGAGATCGGTCAAACGGCTCAGTTGGCTTTCCATATCGGCGACACGACCGATTCCGAGACCGGAAAGCCCACGGGTGATCTCGTGTTGACCGGTAGCGACGTAGCTTCGGCCAAAGCAGGCTATGACGAGGAAAATCAGCAGTACGTCGTGTTGCTTAACCTGAAGGAGTCGGGCAAGGAGGCGTTTGCCGATGCGACCCAAAAGCAGTATGACAACAACAATGGTTCCATCTCCATCTGGCTCGACGATCAGATGATCTCTGCGCCGAACGTGCAGGCGGTCATCACCAACGGTGAAGCCACCATTTCGGGCAGCTTTGAAACGATGGCGGATGCGCAGAACCTCGCGAACCTCATCACTTCGGGCGCTCTGCCGTTCGAACTCGAGGTTAAGAGCAGCGGTACCATCAACCCCACGATGGGTGTGAAGGCTCTGGATGCGATGGTTCTTGCGGCGGTGATCGCGTTCGTGCTGATTGCGGCGTTTATGCTCATCTATTACCGTGTCCCCGGTTTCGTGGCGGTCATCGCCCTGCTCGGTCAGGTGGCGGGTTCCGTTGCGGCGGTGTCAGGTTACTTCGGCGTATTCAACAGCTTTACGCTGACTCTGCCCGGTATTGCAGGTATCATCCTCTCCATCGGTATGGGCGTGGATGCGAACGTTATCACGGCAGAGCGTATTAAGGAAGAAATTCGCGCGGGTAAGACCATCGACGGTGCGATCCGTTCGGGTTCGAAGGAATCCTTCTGGGCGATCTTCGACGGTAACATTACGGTCATCATCGTAGCGGCGGTGCTGATGGGCGTGTTTGGCCCGTCCGACAGCGTATTTGGCTGGTTGCTCAGTCCCTTGATGCGTTGGTTCCCCGTGGCGACCACCGGTGCGGTGTATTCCTTCGGTTATACTCTGCTTGTTGGTATCATTTTCAACTTCATTATGGGTATGACCGCATCGCGTTTGATGTTGTCCTCGCTTTCGCGCCTGAAGTGCTTGCGTAAGCCCTGGCTGTATGGAGGTGAGCGATAATGAAAAAGGAATTTAACTTTATCCAAAGCCGTAAGATCTGTGTGATCGTTTCGCTGTGCATCTTTGCGGTGGGTATTTTGTTCAACATCATTTTCGGCACGGGTATGGACGTGTCCTTCAGCGGCGGTACGCTGGTGCGTTACAGCTACACCGAAAAGATCGATGCTGACGCGGTGGCCGCGATGGCGCAGGAAGTGCTCGGTAAAGGTGCCGAAGCCGCGCTTGAAAACGTGGATAACACCGACGTGGTGACCGTCACCTTCCCGAAAGAGATCACGCTCGAACAGCAGACGCAGCTTAACGAGCGTATGACCCAGGATTTTGCGACGAATAAGCCCGTGCAGGTGGAAGCTAAGACGCTGTCCGCGCCGATGGGCCGTCAGTTCTTTGTGAAATGTATCGTGGCGATTCTCCTCGCGGCGGCGTTTCTTCTCGTGTACGTCGGGTTGCGTTTCCGCCGTATCGGCGGTTTCTCGGCAGGTCTGTGTGCTCTGCTGGCGTTGGTGCACGATTTGTTGGTATGCTACTTCGTGTTCGTTATCTTCCGCATCAATCTGGACGATAACTTCGTGGCCGTGATGCTGACCATTCTCGGTTACTCGCTGAACGATACCATTGTTATCTTTGACCGTGTGCGTGAAAACCGCCGCCGTCACAAGAAAATGGCGATCAGCGACATCGTGAACCTCAGTATCAACCAGACCTTCACCCGTACCCTCGTCACCGCTGTGGCGGTGTTCGTAGCGATCACGGTGGTGGTTGTCGTGGCGTTGGTGATGCGTATAGACTCCATCATGAGCTTCGCTCTGCCGATGATGTTCGGCGTTATCTCGGGTTTCTATTCCTCGGTGTTCCTCAGTGCTCCCATTTGGGCTCTGTGGCAGGAGAAGAAAGCGAGCAAATAAGGGATCATAAGAAAATACGCCTTGTGAACGAGTGTTGTTCTTAACGGAGAATTTGAAATCCTTCAACTTCGGTCAAGAACCAGCATCGCATTTGTATGTACAAACGCACTTGGGCAGTAGCCCAAACTCACTAACAACAGAAAAGAGAAGATTCGTATATTAACGAGTCTTCTCTTTCTTTTTATCTGTTAAGTGATATGCTGACGGTCGTCAGCGTGATATTTTCGCTTTGCGAAAGTGATATGAAACCTATCGGTTTCGTGATATTCTATTCGCCATAAACTGTCCGCAGGACAATATCACTATGCGTAGCATAATATCACTGCGAAGCAATATCACTCGCCGTAGGCGAATAGAGTTGCGTGATACTCCGTTATGAGTATCACGCTAAAGCAGGGCGTATTTTTCTTGATTTTTCTGTATATTTGTGGTAATATGCGGTAGTACAAGATCAAACGAAAGGTAGGTCATTTTATGAGATCGGCAAGAAAGATCACAGCGGTCTTGTTGGCGTTAATGTTGCTGATGGGACTGGCCGCATGCGGTGACAGCAAAGAGAGCAGCGGTACGGCCGACGGTAAAGAGGAAGGGAAAAGTACGCTTACGGTCAAGGTGGGCGATACACTGGAGTTGGGAACTTACGAACAGGACGGCAATACGGCCAACGGTACAGAGGCGATCGTTTGGCAGGTGTTGGATATTCAAGACGAGCGGGCGCTGGTCATTAGTACCGTCTGTTTGGATGTGCAGCCTTACCACGAAGAAAGTACCTACGTAACGTGGGAGAATTGCAGTTTGCGTGAATGGCTGAACGGTGAGTTCTTCGACAACGCTTTTTCCGATAAAGAAAAGGCGCAGATCCCCTATGTGACGGTAGAGAGTGAAGACAATC
The DNA here is from genome assembly GCA_964515215.1 of uncultured Eubacteriales bacterium. Taxonomy (GTDB): domain Bacteria; phylum Bacillota; class Clostridia; order Oscillospirales; family Acutalibacteraceae; genus SIG588. The sequence goes on along the minus strand of CAZESL010000051.1, from coordinate 6,136 downwards.
CGCAGCATAACACCTACGGCGGAAATAATACAGTGGATCGGGTGTTCTTGCTGAGTTTCTCTGAGGCGCAAGATTACTTTGTGAATGCCGAGGCGTTGCGTTGCGGTGCCAGTGCGTATGCAGCGGAAAAATTGGCTTCGGCAGGATACGTTACGGACGAGGGATGGGTAAAAAGTTGGACATTTCGCTCTCCCGGGAAAACCAATGCTCGTTTGAGCGGTTACGGCTTTTATGAAGAAAACGGATTGGATCTTGACGGGAATTCGGTGACCTTTGATTATTCGGGTGTACGTCCGGTCATGTGGGTCGATTATTCCGGACAAGACCCGGAGCAAAACAAGCCGACGGGTGCATCGACAGAGATAGATGCTCAAACGGCGGAGAAACAGTTGTCCGCTTTGGCGAAAGCCAACGTAGGGGATGAGGTGTGCTTTGGATTTTATGAGATCGGTAACGACCCTGCTACAACGAAAGAGGAGATCGAATGGATCGTATTGGACAAACAGGGCGATAAACTGTTTGTGATAAGCAAGTATATTCTCGATCAGAAAAACTATCATAACGAATGGTTGGATGTCACATGGGAAACTTGCGACTTGCGTAAGTGGTTGAACGGCGAGTTTTTCACCGCCGCATTTACCAAGGAGCAACAGGCTCGTATCGTCGCGCAGACGGTGGTAACGCCCGATCATCCGACCACCGCTACCGATGGCGGCAATGATACAACGGATCGTGTTTATCTTTTGAGCAGCGATGAAGCCGAGCGGTATTTTGATAGTGATGAAGCACGCAAGGCCTTGGTGACGAGGTATGCTGATTGTCAGAATGTAGAGACCGATGAATCCGGTCACGGTGCATGGTGGTTGCGTTCCCCCGGCAATGTAGCCTCCAGTGCCGCCTACGTGCGGCGTACGGACGGTGCAGTCATCAATTACGGTTTTTATGTGGACGGTGACGGTCCGGTGGACAGTAACACGTTTGAAGGTGTTCGTCCGGTCATGTGGATATCGGTTTCGGAATAACGGATACATTGTAAGTCCCCGTCGGTTTGGCGGGGACTTTTTACAGAACATCGACCGATAGACTATTGCAAAACAGGGCGTATTTTGCTATCATATATTTGTAAAGGCGGTGAGACGATGGCGGAGTTGACGTACGATACCTCGGTGCGCTACCTCAAAGGGGTGGGCGAAAAAATGGCGGCGGCGTATGCCCGCTTGCACGTGTATACGGTGGAGGATCTTCTCCGCCATTTTCCGCGTGCGTACGAGGATTGGTCGCAGGTGGTGCGGATCGCGGATGCCCCCGTGGGGGAGCCGTGCTGTGTGCGCGCGACCGTGCTGACCGATGTGCAGACCCACTTTATCCGCAAGGGGATGACGCTGTTCAAATTCACCGCGAGCGACGGCAAAAACGGGATGCAGGTCACGCTGTTTAATAACAAATATCTGGCGAACCGCATCAAGCGAGGGCGGGAATACCTCTTTTTCGGCACGATCACCAACGGGTATGCACGGTATGAAATGGCGTCTCCCTTGATCGAAGAGTCAAACGGGGCGGCGCGTATCCACCCCATCTATCGGCAGACCGAAGGACTTACTACCCGCACCATCGCCAAAACGGTGGAGAGGGTGCTGCCGATGCTTTCGACCGCGGCAGATATGCTGCCGCCTGCGCTGATCGCGCGGTACGGTCTATGCACCGCCGCCTATGCGTATCAGAACATTCATTTCCCGCGGGACCGTGAAGCGTTGGCAACCGCACGGCGCCGTTTGGTGTTTGAAGAATTGCTGTTGTTGCAACTGGGTCTTCTGCGGCTGAAGGGGCGCACCTGCGCAGTGGCGGGCACACCCGTATCGGTTGACGCGAGTGAGGCATTTTGGTCGCTGTTGCCGTTTGTCCCCACGGGCGCCCAACGGCGCGCGGTGGCGGACTGCGTGCGGGATATGCAAAGCGGCACCCCCATGAGCCGCTTGGTGCAAGGGGACGTCGGCAGCGGTAAAACGGCGGTGGCGGCGGGTGTGGCGTACACCGTGATACAAAACGGCGGGCAGGTCGCGATGATGGCACCGACCGAGATCCTGGCAGAACAACACGCAAAGACGCTCGAAAAACTGTTGGCACCCGCGGGTGTTCGCGTGGCGAAACTCACGGGCAGTATGCCCGCCGCTGAAAAACGGGCTGTGAAAGAAGGGCTTCGTGACGGTACGGTGCAGTTTGTGGTGGGTACCCATGCCCTGATATCCGATGGCGTGGAGTTTTCCCGCCTCGGTTTGGTGATCACCGACGAACAGCACCGTTTCGGCGTGGCACAACGGGCGCGTCTGGCGGAAAAGGGCGAAGACCCGCATCTGCTCGTTATGTCGGCCACCCCCATCCCGCGCACGTTAGCGTTGATCATCTACGGGGATCTCGATGTGTCGGTGCTGGATGAATTGCCTCCCGGCCGTCAGCCGATCGCGACCTTCGCGGTGGACAGCGGCAAGCGTCAGCGCGCGTACGGGTACGTAAAAAAGCATCTGGACGAAGGGCGGCAGGCGTATATTGTCTGCCCGCTGGTGGAAGAAGGGGAAGAGGGCAGCGATCTTGCCGCCGCCACCGAAACGGTGGAGGAATTGCAAAAAGGTGCGCTTCACGGCTACCGCGTGGCCCTGTTGCACGGACGTATGAAAGGCGCGCAAAAAGAGGAAGTGATGTCCGCTTTTGCCCGCGGTGAGGTGGACGTGCTGGTCTCCACCACCGTCATCGAAGTGGGGGTGGACGTGCCCAACGCGGTCATTATGGTGATCGAAAACGCCGACCGTTTCGGCTTGGCGCAGTTGCACCAGCTGCGCGGACGCGTGGGGCGCGGTGAATATGCCTCTACGTGTATTCTCATTTCGGATGCACAAAATGAAGAAGCCCGTCGCCGTCTGCGGGTGATGTGCCAAACCACCGACGGTTTTCGCATTGCGGACGAAGATCTGCAATTGCGCGGGCCGGGTGACTTCTTCGGCAACCGTCAGCACGGCTTGCCGCAACTTCACATTGCCGATCTGTTAAGCGATGCCGCCCTGCTTGGTGCGGCACGCAGCGCGGCGGAAGACTTGTTGCGGCAGGACCCGCTTTTGAGCGCGGACGAACACCGTCTGCTGGCAGAGGCTGTCGAGCGGCTGTTTGCCCGCGTGGGCGACGGCGGTATGAACTAAAAAGAAAGCACCTCGAATTTGGATATTCTTCCAAAAATCGGGGTGCTTTTTTGGTACTGTTTTTTTGAGTAAATCCATTGACTTTTTCCGTTGTCTGTGGTACATAGTAGGCAACCGAAGACGAAACGGGGGGAATGGATAATGGCCATCAACGAGATCGTAATTCAAGGTGTACCGTTCGGGCGGGAAGATACACCCGACATCTTGCGTCAGGTGAAAGAGAGCGGTGCGACGGCGGTGCAGATCTACACCTTTTGGCGGGATTTTGAACCAAACGCCGAAGGGCAGTTCGAATGGGACTATTTTGACAGTCAGGTGAAGCAGATCCAAGAGGCGGGACTGCAATGGGTGCCGTTTTTGCTGATGGGGCCGAAATACGCCGCCCCGCAGTGGTGGCTTTCCGATCCGCGCCACAAGGGGCTCGTGTGCCTGGAACACGGGAAGGAAACACCGATCGAATCCATCTGGAACCCGGCGTTTCGCGCACAGGTCTCCCGCGTGGTGAAGGCGTTCGCGGAGCATTATCTCCCGTGGGGCGTTATTCAATCGGTGCAACCCGGCATCTGCGGGGATTACGGCGAATCCATTATGCCCGTACACGGCAACTGGGCGGGGGATTATCATACCCACGGCGGCTATTGGTGCGGTGACGAATACGCCGTAGCGGATTTTCGCCGTGTAATGCAGGAGAAGTTCGGTACCGCCAAGGCGCTGAACGACGCGTGGAATTCCCGCTACGCCGATTTTGATGCGCTCTGCCCCTTCCTGCCGCACAAAGCGACCTCCCGCACCGCGCTGTTTGATGAACTCAAGTGGTACAAGGATTCCATGACGGAATACGTGGATTTCTGGCTCGGTGAATGCCGTGCGGCGTTCCCCGATACGCCCATTTACATGTGCGTGGGCGGTAACGAAGAGCCGGAACACGCCTCCGATTTTGCGGCGCAGGCAAAGGTCTGTGCCAAACACGGGGCGGGTCTGCGCCTGACCAACGAATGCAACCGTTTCTTCGAAAACTATTTTCTTACGGCGTACACCCATTCCGCGTGTGAGCAGTACGGCGCGTATTTGGGGCTCGAGCCTGTCGGCGGTCTTACCCCCGAAGGCGTGTGTGCCAGAATGTTCGGCAGTGCGGTATACGGCAATCGGCAGATGATGTATTACTACGGCAACGTGTTTCGATCGCCCGACGAAAACGGCCGTATTTACAACGCGTGCAGTGAGAGTTTTATGAAGTATCTCCCGCTCCTGCGCGAGGGCAAAACCGTGTGCGACGTTGCCTTCTTCTGGCCTTCGTCGGTGGGGGCGCTCGGCAGGGGTATTCCCGCAGGCATTCAACCGCTCGCGACCTTCCTGCGTCGCTTCACCACCGTGATGCCGCTGAACGAGCAGATGATCCGCGACGGCGGGCTGTCCCGCTTCAAACTGCTCATTATACCGCCCGCCGAATTCACCGACCGTGAGACGCTGCTTGCCATTGCAGATTACGTGAAGGGCGGCGGTAAGGTGCTGGCAGTGGGACGCACGGCGGATATCGAACTCGACCCCGTGGAAGAATACGACGAGCTGTTCGGCATTCTGCCCGAGAGTGAAACGGGGGTCGGCGGCACGGCGTTTACGGTCACGAGCGACCGTTTTCCGCGTTTCGCGGCAGAGAAGACCTACCGTCACGGTCACGGTATGTTCGGCTTGCACCCCGATACGGTCGAGATCGCAGGCTGTGAATTTAACCCGAACAACTATAGCGGAACGACGACCGCCGCGATGAGCAATACGTTTATGCGGGAGTACCCCTCGGGTGGTGCGGCGATCATGTATATGGGACCGATGAATCTGGAATATGACCCACAGTCGCAACGCGCCTACAAGCCGGTGCTGGTCGCGCTGTTGCAGGACGTGCTGGAAGCGTACACCGATTCTGCCGAACTTTGCACCCTGCCCGGTGAGCAGGCGCGCGGCTATATCGGTGAGGACGTGTATATCCTCTACGACAACGGCGAGATTAAAAAAGCGGAGTGAACCAAAAACAAGTGGCTTACCCCGCCGTGAGTGCGTTGCGGTTAAGGAGCACAAGGAGAGAAGGTATCGTGGATGATACCTTCTCTCCTTGTGCTTTGCGGATATTCGCTTAATATTATGTATAGAAAAAATCAATAAATCTTGCAAAAACATAACTGTTGTTTATTGTGAAATACTATAAGTTTCTGTAACGGTGTGTCGCTTTAATCTATACTATTAGTTAACGAGAAGTACTAATAGGAGATGTAAAGTATGGATTACAAGAGCATTGGTAAAAACATACGTACCTACCGTGTTTTAAGAAAACTGAGACAGGAAGATTTGGCCGAAATGACAGATTTATCGGTCACATATATCGGCATGGTAGAACGTGGTGAAAAGTTTCCGGCATTGGAAACTTTTATCAATATTCTGAATGCCTTGGAGGTTTCGGCCGATGTGATCCTTGCCGATGTGCTGAAGGTTGGGTATGAAGTGAAAGGCTCTATCATCACAGAGCAATTGGCATCGTTGTCGTTGACAGACCGTGAAAAAGTGTACGACGTGATTGCGACGCTTATTAAACATTCAAAGTAACAAAAAAGTCCCTTGGGGCACCTGCGATAGAGCAGGTGCCCCAATGGGTTTTTATGAGGTGGATGCGACAGAGTGAATTGTAGTGAAATCTTAAATTTTTATGGAGGACACTACTATGAAATCATTGTTTGAACAAATGGGTGGTACTTACCACGAAGAAAATGGCTATCTTATTCCAAATCTTACATTACCTAACAAGGCTGAACACGATATTGGTGTATGGGGACAGCGTAGGTTGAGGTATCTCAAACGACATCGGAAAGTACTTTATACCAATTTGCTCACAAGCGGCAAGCTAAACTCACACCTTGCCGAGATTGACAAGCAGGCTGAGGATATGTTTTTTCAGCTCG
>CAZESL010000050.1:0-18117 GCA_964515215.1 uncultured Eubacteriales bacterium | reverse complement strand
ATTTAGCAAAAGCAAGAGAGGAATTAAAGGCAACTCAAAAGCAAAAAATTCGTGAGTTAATGAAAAGCAAGGGTGCTAAACGGGACATCATAGAGGAAACCTATGAGGAAATCGAAGCAGAACTTTTGCAAAAATAGACGGCTTGGAATAACAAATCGGTATTACGGTTGAACGCCGCAACACCGAGATAGAGGTTAACCGAATTGCAAAAACCGCACTCGATATTTTCCGTGATATACTTGAAAAACCAACGCTTGATAAAGGCGATTTAGGTATCATCATTGATAAAATCATTGTTTATGATAGCGAAGAAGATCCGACAGTTGATATTGTTCTCAAATCGGATATATACGCTTTACTTGAAACAGGTACACTTACCGAAGAACAACTTGAAGAAGCAGGTTACAGAGGTAAAGTCGTAAATTTTAAGTGGGACATCGAAAGTATCTCAAAAGCCACAGTAGTCCAAAGTGTTAAAAATCAAAAGGACAAGGCTTTCGGTGTCAATGTTATATGTGGCGGCGACCCGTCACACATGGGAACCATACATAGTCACACCTTCAACGGTGGATAGCCGAAACGGCATTTGAAAGCGCAGTTGAACACGTATACCGAGGAGAAACCCAACTCCTATGCCACGGCGCTGGCCGATTATATTTGCAACAGACGGGCGGCGCGTTCCATATGCACGCGGTTGCGGTAGGCGATCCGTGGCCTTCCGAACGCTTTGGCAAATTCGCGGCCCACACGCTTTACTGATTGTATAATACGATAACAATATTACAAAAACGGCGTAATCCCCCAAAACTACCCCGCTATTTTTCCCGCGTAGCCGAGCGAAAATCCAGTCGGTCGGTAAACGGGATCACGTAGATTCCCGTGACGCCTTCCGCAAACCCGAAGGTGCGCGGCGTGACGGCGAGCGGCACGGCGGGACAAAGGGCGTGCAACTGTCGCTCGGCCGCCTGCCAGTCAGCAAGCGTGGCGGCGGTCGCAAGCGCGGTTTCAAAAGCGGTATCCCGCAAACGGGACGGGTTTATGGCGGCGTCTTCTCCCGCAAACAGCGCCAGCGCATCGGCAGGAGAGCTGCCGCGTGCCGTGCGCGAGGCGATGGCAACGATATAATTCCCTGCCGTCAGACGGGCAGCAAGGGAGGATGCTGCTACCTGTTCGATGGAAAAATATACCCCCAAATGCTTCTGCCACGATTGCACGATATATTGTGCCAAACGGAAGGAGCCCTCCCCCTCTTCGCACAGTATACTGAGCGTCGGGGTCTCGGTCACTCCTGCCGCGACCAGCGCTTGTACGAAGGCGGCGTGGTCCACGGCGGTATCGCGCGGGGGTAGGTTGTTGGAATATGGGTCATCCCCCACGGTGGCGGCGGGAGACACGTACGACGTGGTGGGTGTGCCGAGCAACGGAGTCACCGTTTTCCACTCTACCGCTTCGCGAAACGCACGGCGCACCGCCGCGGTGGTAAAGGGAGAAACGGTGGTGTTAAACCACAGATACTGTACCGTGTCCGCCACCGTGACGGTGGTAAGATCGGTGGCTTCGGTGAGCAGGCAGGCATCCAACGTGCCGTCGGTGAGAGAGCCGACCGTCTGTGCCGCTCCGATAACGAAGCGCACCGCATGGGGCGCGATATCGGCCGCACCGTGATACCCTTCGTGGCGATACAGTAGCAGCGAGCGACCGTGATCCCAACTTTTCAGCATAAAGGCACCGTTGGTGACCACCGTGTCTTTTTCCATACCGTAGGCACCGCCCGTTTCGGCAAAAAAGTCGCGGCGGCAGGGATACCACCCGTCGTCCGCCAAGCGGGACAAAAAGGCGGGATCGGGCTGTTGCAAAGTGACGTGCAAAACACGCTCGTCCGCGGCACGCACGTCTCGGACGTTTTGGAAAACGGCGGCCTCCGCCGTCCGCTCATAGGCAAATACGAAGTCATCCGCCGTCACGCTCACGCCGTCGCTCCACAGCGAATCCGCCAGCGCAAATGCGTATTCCCGTCCGTCCTCCGAGACGGTCCAATCGGCGGCGGCGGGCACCACGGTACCGTTTTCACGGCGGCACAGCCCTTCAAACAGCGCCTCTACAACCGTGCGGGCGGCATCGTCGGTTGCCGTTTGCGGGTCGAGTGAGGCAGGCTCACCCGAAAGTGGGAGACGAAAACCTGCCCCCTCGTCCTTGCGGCAGGCGGAAAGCCCGCACAGCAGAGCCAGTGCGCAAAAAACAGCAAGTAGGCGGCGCATTACGCTTCATCCTCAAAATGCAGGGTGGTGTGATCGCACACCACGCCGATCTTATCCCGCAGAGCCAAAAAGTCGGCGAAGGCGTCGGGCTTTTGGTTGGGGTTGCGAAGAAGTGCGGCGGGGTGCAACGTCCCCATCATCAAGGTGCCGTTCTTCTCAAAAAACTGCCCGTGCTGTTTGGTAACTTTAAAATCGGGATCGATCAGGCGGCAAGCCGCCACGCGACCCAAACAGACGATGATCTTCGGGCGCAACAGTGCGGTCTGCGCGCGCAACCAATCAATACACGCCTCCTGCTCTTCCGGCAGGGGATCGCGGTTTTGCGGCGGGCGGCACTTCACCATATTGGCGATATAGATATTGTGGCGGCGGGACAGTCCCACGGCGGCGAGCATCGTATCGAGCAGTTTACCCGCGCGGCCGACAAACGGCTCACCTTGCTCGTCTTCGTTCGCACCGGGCCCCTCGCCGATAAACAGGACTTCCGCATCCGGCACACCAATCCCGAATACCACGTTTTTACGGGTGTCCCCCAGAGAACAGCGATGGCAATTTTTGCACTGTTGTTCCAATTCTTCCCATGTTTTTGCCAAATTTTTCACGACCTTTCCGAAAATAGCCAAAACCTCTTGCAAAAAACGCCGAAACGGCGTACAATAGCCTTGTAAATTAATGTGAAGGAGTGCTTTACGTATGTCGAAACCCATTTTAGTTGAAACCTCTGCCCGTCACATCCACGTGTCGGCGGCAGATCTCGAGACCTTGTTCGGTGCGGGCTATACCCTCACCCCGAAAAAGGATCTTTCTCAGCCCGGTCAGTTCGCGTGTGAAGAGCGCGTGGACGTTGTCGGCCCGAAGCGCACCATCAGCGGTGTGTCCATTCTCGGCCCCGTCCGTCCTGCGACGCAGGTGGAACTCTCGCTGACCGATGCGCGTTCGATCGGTGTGGCAGCTCCCGTGCGTGAGTCGGGCGATACCGCCGGTTCCGGTGCGTGCAAACTGGTCGGCCCGAAGGGCGAAGTGGAACTTGCCGAAGGTGTGATCGTGGCGAAGCGTCACATCCACATGACTCCCGAAGATGCGGCGGAGTACAACTGTGTGGATAAAGAGATCGTCTCGGTCAAAGTGGAGAGCAACGGCCGTTCGCTGATCTTCGGCGACGTGGTGGCGCGTGTTCATCCGAACTTCTCTTTGGCGATGCACATCGACACCGACGAGGCGAATGCCGCGGGCGGCGTGAAAGAGGGCACCATCATCAAATAATATACCACAAAAACGGTATGTGTGCAAGAGTAAGCGGAGAAAAGCCGAGCGGCTTTTCTCCGCTTGTTGTGCTATTTAAAAATTTTTTTATTTTTCGCATTTTTTCGGTTGAGAAACCGCGGTATATAGTATATAATACAAACTGTGAAGATATGTCCGCGAAGCGGCAACCAAGAAGAAGGAGAGAAAAGTATGTTTACAAGAGATATCGGTATCGACCTCGGTACGGCGAACACGCTGGTGTACGTGCGCGGCAAGGGCATCGTCAACCGCGAGCCGTCGGTGGTGGCGTTGGACGAACGTCACAAGAGCGTAAAAGCCGTGGGTGCCGCGGCAAAGAAAATGATCGGCCGTACTCCCGGTTCGATCAGCGCGGTGCGCCCGCTGAAAGACGGTGTCATTGCGGACTTTGACGTGACGAGCGAAATGCTGCGCTACTTTATTAAGCAGGTGGTGCGTTCCTCGTTCTTCTCCCGTCCGCGTTTGCTCGTGTGCATTCCCTCGGGAGTGACCGAGGTGGAGCGCCGTGCAGTGGAAGAAGCGGCGTGTGAAGCGGGTGCGAAGATGGTGCTTTTGATCGACGAGCCGATGGCGGCGGCGATCGGTGCGGGTCTGCGCGTGGAAGACCCCGCGGGCTGTATGGTGGTGGATATCGGCGGCGGTACCTCCGAGGTGGCGGTCATTTCGCTCGGCGATATCGTGAACAAGTGCTCGGTGCGTACCGCGGGCGACGATTTTGATGAAGCCATCATCTCCTACATCAAAAAGAAGTACAACCTGCTCATCGGTGAGCGTACCGCCGAAGAGATCAAGATCCGCATCGGCTCGGCATTCCCGTATGAGGATGAAGATACGATGGAAGTGAAAGGACGCAATCTGCTCGACGGCCTGCCGAAAAGCATTACCATCGCCTCCGGCGAGGTGCGCGAAGCGCTCGCAGATCCCATTGGGGCGATCGTGGATGCGATCCGTTTTACGCTGGACAGCACTCCTCCGGAACTGGCGGCGGATATCATTGATAACGGCATTATGCTGACCGGCGGCGGTGCACTGCTGCGCGGTTTGGATACGCTGATCAACCGCGAAACGGGTATTACGGTGCATATCGCGGAAAACCCGCTCGACTGTGTGGCAATGGGTATCGGCAAATGCCTGGACGAAGGCAAAGTGGAAATGTTCAGCTCGCAACAAGGCCGCTATTGATTTTTGAAAATATGTCTAATGGAGGTGTGCCGTCGGTGAAAGAGTTCTTGAAAAGTTTAGCATTTCGGGTGTTGGTCCTTGTGGCGGCACTCCTCGTTGGTATGATGGTATACGCCGCCTCCGTGGGCGGCGTTTCCACCCTGCCCGAAACGATAGCGGGCTTGGTGGTGACACCTCTGCAATCCGCCGCTGCCGCGATCGGAGACGGGTTTGACCGCTTTGTCGGTCTGTTCACCGACGGCGGGGCACTGCGCCGTGAAAATGCGCAACTGCAAGAGGAGATAAACGCCCTGCGCGAACAGCAGGTGGAACTGGACGAACTCCGCCGTCAGAACGAGCTGTACCGCGATTATCTGGAGTTGAAAGAACAGCATCCCGACTATCAATTTGCGGACGCACGGGTCATTGCGCTCGACCCTGCGGGAAACTACGGCAATTTCACCATCAATCGCGGAACGCTTGCGGGGGTGAAAGAGGGCAATCCCGTTATCACGCCCGACGGCATGGTCGGTGTGGTATACGAGGCGGCGGCAACGTCCGCTAAAGTGCGGACGATCTTAGATCCGCAAGCCCCCGTCAGCGTCTACGTCAGCCGCACGCGCGACAACGGTATTACGGGCAACACGGCGGCACTGGCGCTCGAAGGGCTTTTGCGGGTAGAGCGGCTCGACCGCACGGCAGGCGCGGCAGTGGGGGATTTTGTGGTCACCTACGGCGGCAGCAACTATCCCGCAGGACTGTTAGTCGGCAAACTGGAGTCGGTGTACGCCGAATCGGACGGCCTCTCCCTGTCCGCGACCGTACGGCCGTTTGCAGATATCGCCCGCGTGTCGGACGTGTTCGTCATCATCGGTTTCGGAGAGGGGTGACGGTATGACGAAAAGGCTGCATCCCGAAACGCCGCACCTGCGGCTTGGCAGCCGCACGGTGGAATGTTTGGCGTACGGAATATTGATCCTGCTTTTTGCCGTGTGGCAACTGTCGCCGCGCGGCTGGCCCGTCCTGCTCGGCGGCCGTCCGTTGCTTCTTGTGCCGCTTACGGCGGCGATCGCGATGTTTTCAGGCCCCGTCGGCGGTGCCACGGCAGGGATCGCTGCGGGGGTGCTGTGGGGCTTGTTTTCAAAAGCGCTGTTCGGTTTTCACGCACTGATGCTGATGTTGCTCGGTTGTGCGGTGGGACTGCTCGTGCGCTTGTTACTCCGTAACAACGTGTTGTCCGCGCTGTTGCTTTGCGGCGGCGGCACGGTGGCGTACGCACTGGTCGATTGGTTGTGCAACTGCGTTTTACCGCTGACCGAGGGGGCATGGGTGCTTTTGTGGCACACCGTGTTGCCGAACGCGGTGTATACGTTGATACTCTGTCTGCCGCTGTACGGCTTGGTGCGCGGCGTTACGAAAATGCTCAAAAGCCGCGAATGAGAAAGGAGGTCGCCGCGATGGATCTGCAAAAACAAAATGCTACCCCTTTGTCTATGCGGCGGCTGATCGCGCTCATTTCACTGTTCGTGGTGATCTTTTTGGGATTTGCGGTGCGGCTCTACCGTATTCAGATCACCGAACACGACTTTTACCGTGAACAGGCACGCGGCGGCGCCACCTTGACCTTACCCGTGGCGGCATCACGGGGGGAGATTTTGGATCGCGACTTGACGCCGCTGGTCGCCAACACCACCGCCTATGCCGTGGTGCTGGATTACAACTACTTTCCCGCGGGCGGGGACGCGGCGGCGCGGACAAAACAAAACGCGGTGATCCTCGCGCTGACCGATCTTCTTCGCGCACGCGGCGAAGGGTGGAACGACACGTTGCCCATTGAGGCGGACGCACCCTACGCCTTCTTGGAAGAGCGGGAAAGCAGTGTGGCGGCGCTCAAGCGCCATCTGCGTTTGGCGGAGTATGCCACCGCGGATAACTGCATGGCGGCGCTGTGCCGCCGCTATCATTTGGAGGGGTACACCCCCGCCGAACAACGCCTGCTGGCGGGTGTGCAGTACGAGATGGAAGTGCGTGAATTCAGCGCGTTTACCCCGTACGTGTTTTCTTCGGCCGTGTCGAAGGAGACGTCCTATCTTATCAGCGAGAATACCGCCGATTTCGCGGGGGTGCAGATCCAGACCACCGCTGAGCGGGATTACGTGGCGGGGCGTACCGCGGCACACATGTTGGGTACGGTCGGACCGATCTACGCAGAGGAGTACACCGCGTTGAAAGAGAAGGGCTACGCGTTGAACGATACCCTCGGCAAGAGCGGTGTGGAAGCGGCGTTTGAAGATGTTCTGCGCGGTACGGCGGGCAAACGTGTCCTCATCAAAGATGCGGACGGCGTCGTGGTCGATGCGTACGAACAAACGGCACCCGTGCCGGGCGATACGGTGGTGCTGACGTTGGATGCCGCCTTGCAGGCGGCGGCACAGCAGGCGCTGTCGGAAAAGGTGGCCGAGATGCGCGCGTTGCCCGCTACATCGGGGGGGAAGTTTTTGAACAACGGACACGACACGGCGAGCGGGTCGGTCGTGGTACTGGACGTGGCAAACGGCGGTGTGCTCACGGCGGCCTCGTGGCCGGACTACGATCTGTCCACCTACACGGCGGATTATGCCGACCTTTTGGCAGATCCCGACAAACCGCTGTTTAACCGTGCATTGAACGGCGCGTTCGCCTGCGGTTCGACCATGAAACCGGGGGTGGCGCTGGCGGCGCTCAACGAAGGGGTCATCACGCCCGATACCGCCTTTACCTGCCGTTACGCATACGACCGTTTCTCCGCGAGCGGTCTGGTACTTCACTGCATGGGGCGGCACGGCAGCATCGGCGTGATCACCGCGTTGCAAAAATCCTGCAATATCTTCTTTTACGATACGGGATTGGCGCTGGGTATCGACACGATGAACCGTTATTCGTCGCAGTTTGGTCTGGGCGAAAAGACGGGGGTTGAGATCGGGGAGGTCAGCGGTGTGTTGGCGGGCCCCGCACACAGCGCCGCGGTCGGCAAAACGTGGGTGCCGGGTGATACGGCGGGAGCGGCGATCGGGCAGTCGGACAATCTGTTCACGCCCATTCAACTGGCATCGTATGCAATGACCTTGGCAAACGACGGCGTGCGGTACAAGACCCACCTTTTGCACGGTCTTTTGGGATACGACGGCACCTTAAAAAGCGATTACGAGCCGCAGATCGCGGCACAACTCTCCTTATCGGAGGAAGCCGTCCGCACGGTACGCGAAGGAATGATTGCGGTGGGTACGTCGGGCACGGCGGCAAGCTATTTCCGTCACGCCTCGTATACGGTGGCGTGCAAGACGGGCACCGCGCAGGTCGGCGCCTCCCGCAGTGACCACGGTGTATTTATTGCCTACGCACCCGCCGAAGATCCGCAGGTCGCGGTGGCGGTGGTGATGGAAAACGGCACGTCAAAAGCCTCCGCATCGGTGGCGCGCCGCGTGTTGGATGCGTATTTTAACGCCGCGGGAGACGGGGTGGCCGACGCACCGTTTGGAGAATTATTGCCCTAACACGCCCTGTGTTTTAATAAAAAATTTGATAAAAAACGCGAAAAACAGTTTACTAACGAGATTTTTTGTGTTACAATAGCCGCAGAATGCCAACGGAACGGAGGGAGCGTATGGGCCGTATCGCGGTAGTGACATCGGGAAAAGGCGGCGCGGGAAAGTCCACCGTGTCGGCGGGGCTGGGATACGCTCTGGCGGCGGCAGGCGCGAAAGTGCTGTTGGTGGATGGCGACGCAGGGTTGCGCAGTCTCGATCTGATGCTTGGCATCGGGCAGGATATCGTGCTTGATCTTTCGGATATTTTTGCAGGTAACTGTGAGCCGCTTCGCGCGGTGTATCCGTCGGGGTTCAGTAAAAATCTGTCGCTGTTGCCCGCTCCCGCCCGTTTGGACGGCTTGTGTTCGCCGCACGATCTCAAGCGTCTGTGCCGCGGGTTTGCACGGCTGTACGATTTCGTCTTGATCGATTGCCCCGCCGGTACCGGCGCGGGGTTTGAGACGGCGGTCGCCGCGGCGGATACCGCACTGGTGGTCACCACCCCCGACCTCATTTGCGCACGCGACGCCGGGCTGGTGGCGGATCTGCTCGAAGAGGCGGGCGTGTCGGCACGGTTGGTTATCAACCGCGTACGGGTGACACCCGTACTGCAGGGCAAAATGCCTGATCTCGACACCGTCATCGACACGGCGGGCATTCAACTGATCGGCGTGATACCCGAAGACGAACAATTGACCATTGCGGTGGCCAACGGGCGTCCCCTGCCGGATAACGGCACGGCGGCAGCGTGTTTTCGTAACATTGCCCGCCGCTTTTGCGGGGACAACGTACCGTTGCTGCCGTTACAAAAAATGTGATTTATCACGGAAAAGGAGAATGAAGTTATGAACATTGCATTGATCGCTCACGATGCCAAAAAGGAATTGATGGTACAGTTCTGTATCGCGTATTGCGGCATCCTCAGCCGTCATAACCTGTGTGCGACCGGAACGACGGGCAAACTCGTTTCCGAAGCGACGGGCTTGAACATTACCCGCTATATGAGCGGCTCGCAGGGCGGCAGTCAGCAGATCGCGGCGCGCGTCGCGTGTGATGAGATCGACTTGCTTCTCTATTTCCGTGACCCGCTGACGGTGAAGGCGAACGAGCCGAACGAAGCGGATATGCTTCGTCTGTGTGACGTGCGCAGTATTCCCGTCGCGACCAACATCGCGACGGCGGAAGTACTCATTCACGGTCTGGAACGCGGCGACCTCGACTGGCGCGAGATCGTGCGGGAAGGCGGCATGTAACAACTGCATACCCAAGGGGGCAGACAGCGGTCTGCCCCTTGTGTTGATTTAAAATGGAAGGACGAAAAAACCATGGCAATTCTCACAAAAGCACCGCGCGGCACGCAGGACGTACTGCCGAGCCAAAGTGCGCGTTGGCAGTACGTGGAGCAGACCGCTCTTTCGGTGGCGAAGAATTTCGGCTACCGCGAGATGCGTACCCCCGTGTTTGAACACACCGAACTGTTTCACCGCTCGGTAGGCGAGACCACCGACGTGGTGCAGAAGGAGATGTATACTTTCGAAGACAAAGGCGGTCGTTCGGTCACCCTGCGTCCCGAAGGAACGGCGGGTGCGGCACGTTGTTTGCTTGAGCACAGTTTGAACAACGAGGCACTGCCCGTGAAGGTGGCATACCTTACTTCCTGCTACCGTTATGAAAAACCGCAGGCGGGCCGTCTGCGTGAGTTCCACCAGTTCGGTGTGGAGTGTTTCGGTGCGGCCGAACCGCAGGCGGATGCCGAAGTCATCGCGCTCGCGCGCGGCGTGCTGGATATGCTGAACGTCACGGGTGTCAGTTTGCACATCAACTCCATCGGTTGCCCGACCTGCCGTGCGGAATATCACAAGGCGCTGAAAGCGTACTTCACATCCCACGAGGAGACGCTGTGTGAGACCTGCCGCGGCCGCCTGGAACGCAATCCCATGCGTATTCTTGACTGTAAGTCTCCCGTGTGCGGCGAGATCGCGAAAGGCGCACCCGTGATGGTGGATTATCTGTGCGATGACTGCCGCGATCACTTCCACGCGGTGCAGGATTGCCTCAAAGCGGCGGAAATTCCGTTTGAACTGGATACCGGCATCGTGCGCGGTCTCGACTATTACACCCGTACGGTATTTGAGTTTGTGTCGGATGCGTTGGGCGCGCAGGCGGTGGTCTGCGGCGGCGGTCGCTACGACGGCTTGATCGAAGAACTCGGCGGCCCGCACACCCCGTCCCTCGGTTTCGGTATGGGTATCGAACGCCTCTTGATGGTGATGGATGCGGTGGGCGCACCCTTCCCCGAGGAGGAAGGCCCCGAGGTGTATCTCGCCCCGATGGGGGCGGCGGCGGTGGCGCGTTGCTTCGCGGTGGCGGACGGCCTGCGTCAGGGCGGCATCGCGGTGGAAACGGATCTTTGCGGCCGCGGTCTCAAAGCCCAGATGAAATACGCCGATAAGATCGGCGCACGCTACGTCATCGTGGTAGGCGATAACGAATTGGCCACCGGCCGCGTGCAACTGAAAGACATGAAGAGCGGCACGAGCGAGGAGATCGCGCTGGATGACAGCCTGTATACCACGCTCTGTCAAAAAGCAAACGACCGTCGGCTGGCCGACCTCACCAACCTGTTCGGTGAGATGGCGGTCAGCGGCGACAGCGCGGACGGTGCCGCTTTCCTGGGCGGCCTGTTCGGCAAGACGGAATAATGGGGGTAGTTTTATGGAAACGATTCAAGGCTTGAAGCGCACCAACTATTGCGGCGAACTGCGTGCGGCGGACGAAGGACGTGAAGTAACGCTGTTCGGTTGGGTACAGCGCCAGCGTGACCTCGGTCAGCTCATCTTCGTGGACCTGCGTGACCGCACGGGCATCGTGCAGTTGGCGTTCGATGAAGCGACCGACCGTGATATTTTCGACAAAGCGTTCACCCTGCGTTCGGAGTACGTGGTGGCGGCGCGCGGCATGGTGCGTATCCGCTCTTCGAAAAATCCCGAACTGCCTACGGGCGATATTGAGATCGCGGTGTGCGAACTGCGTATTTTGAACAAGGCGGAGACGCCCCCGTTTGAAATTGTGGAAAACTCGGGCACGGCGGAACTCACCCGTTTGAAGTACCGCTATCTTGATCTGCGACGCCCCGACCTGCAACGCAATCTGTTGATGCGTCACCGCATTGCGAAGGTCACCCGCGACTACTTCGACAGCCAAGGGTTTATCGAACTGGAGACACCGATGCTGATCAAATCCACCCCCGAAGGTGCCCGTGACTTTTTGGTGCCTTCCCGTGTGCATCAAGGCGAATTTTACGCCCTGCCCCAGTCGCCGCAGCTCTACAAACAGCTCTCGATGGTGGCGGGCTTTGACCGTTACATGCAACTTGCGCGTTGCTTCCGCGACGAAGACCTGCGTGCTGACCGTCAGCCCGAATTCACCCAGATCGACCTGGAAATGTCCTTTGTGGACGTGGAGGACGTGCTGGCGATCGGTGAGGGCTTTATGAAGACCTTGTTCAAAGAGGTGCTGGACGTAGACGTCCCGCTGCCCCTGCCTCGTCTCTCCTATAACGAAGCGATGGCGCGTTACGGCTCGGATAAACCCGATACCCGCTTCGGTATGGAACTGATCGATCTTTCCGAAGCAGTGGCAGGCTGCGGTTTCGGCGTGTTTACGTCGGCACTCGAAGCGGGCGGCACGGTGCGTTGCATCACCGCGAAGAACGCGGTCACTACCCTCACCCGTAAAGAGGTGGATAAACTGACCGAAATGGTACGCGGTATCGGCGCGAAAGGTCTCGCGTGGGCGCGCTGGACCCCCGAGGGTGTGGCGTCCTCGTTCGGCAAATTCCTGAGTGAAGAGGAAATGACCCGTCTGCTTACCGCCGCGGGTGCCGAAGAAGGCGACGTGGTGCTGATCATCGCGGACAAGACCCGCGTGACCCTGCCCGTGCTCGGCGCACTGCGCTTGGCGGTGGCGGAAAAACTGGGTATCGAGCGTAAAGGCTACAATCTCTTGTGGATCACCGAGTTCCCCTTCTTCGAGTGGAACGACGAGACCGAACAGTACGATGCAATGCACCATCCCTTTACCTCCCCTCTTGATGAGAGCATCCCCTATCTGGACAGCGATCCCGATAAGGTGTACGCCAAGGCATACGACTTGGTGTTAAACGGCGTGGAACTCGCGAGCGGGTCGATCCGTATTACCGATCCCGAACTGCAGGCGAAGATGTTCCGTGCACTCGGCCTTTCGGACGAAGAGGCGGCGGAGAAGTTCGGCTTCCTCACCAACGCCTTCCGCTTTGGTGCCCCCCCGCACGGCGGCATGGGTATCGGGCTCGACCGTTTGGTGATGCAGATGCTCGAAGCGGCCACCCTGCGTGACGTGATCGCCTTCCCGAAGGTGCAGAATATGACCGAACCGATGACCGACTGCCCCGCGCCCGTGGATGCGGTGCAGTTGCTGGATCTGGGACTTGTTGTGAAGACGGAGGAGAACAATGGATAAAATTCAAATGACCACGCCGCTGGTCGAAATGGACGGCGACGAGATGACCCGTATTCTCTGGAAAGAGATCAAAGAACAACTTATCTGTCCCTTCGTGGACTTGAAGACCGAGTATTACGACCTCGGTCTGCCCCACCGTGACGAGACCGCCGATCAAGTGACGGTGGATGCGGCAAACGCGATCAAAAAGTATGGTGTGGGCGTGAAATGCGCCACCATCACCCCCAATGCCCAGCGTGTGGAAGAGTACAATCTGCACGAGATGTGGAAAAGTCCCAACGGCACCATCCGTGCGATGCTGGACGGCACCGTGTTCCGTGCTCCCGTGTTGGTGGAGGGCGTGAATCCCAACGTGAAAACGTGGAAACAGCCCATCACCCTCGCCCGTCATGCGTACGGCGACGTGTATAAGAACAGCGAGATCCGCGTGGACGGTCCCGCGTTGGCGGAGATCTGCGTGACCTATCCCGACGGCCGCGTGGAGCGCCGCCCGATCCATGAATTCAAGGGTGCGGGTATCATTCAGGGTGTACACAACACCGACGATTCCATCCGTTCCTTTGCGCGTGCGTGCTTTACCTACGCACTGTCGCTTGGGCAGGACATCTGGTTCTCCACCAAGGATACCATTTCGAAGGTGTACGATCACCGCTTTAAGGATATCTTTGCCGAAGTGTACGAAAACGAGTATAAAGCACAGTTTGAAGCGGCGGGTATCGAATATTTCTATACCCTCATTGACGATGCGGTTGCCCGTGTGATCCGTTCGGAAGGCGGCTTCATCTGGGCGTGCAAGAACTACGACGGCGACGTGATGAGCGATATGGTCGCGACCGCCTTCGGCTCACTCGCGATGATGACCAGCGTGTTGGTCTCGCCCGACGGCAAGTACGAGTATGAAGCGGCGCACGGCACCGTGACCCGCCATTATTACCGCCATTTGAAAGGCGAAGAGACCTCCACTAACCCCGTCGCTACCATTTTTGCGTGGTCGGGCGCGTTGCGTCGGCGTGGTGAGATGGACGGCCTCGCCGATCTGTGCGCGTTCGCGGACAAACTCGAAGCGGCGACGGTCGGCACCATCGAGAGCGGTGTGATGACCAAAGACCTTATCGGTCTCTCTACTCTGCCGAACAAGCAGGGCGTGAACACCATGGTGTTTTTGCATGCCATTGCCACCCGCCTCGGCGAGATGATGTAATGTACGAGGAGATCAAAGCGTTTCTGCCGCCCGACCGCGAAGGGCCGTTGGTGCTGGAGATGAGCGGCATTTCCTACTGCGACGGCAGTTATCGGATCGTGCGCAATCGGAAAAGCCGCACCTGCGTAATGGAATACGTGGTGAAGGGGCGCGGTACCGTTACGGTGGAAGGGCGATCCTACACCGCCCACACGGGGGACGTGTATATCGTTCCGCCTGAAACCGACCATAACTACTATTCCTCGGCGGATGATCCGTGGATCAAGATCTTTTTTAACGTCCGCGGCCCCCTGCCCAAGGCGTTGCTCAAAGCGTACGGCTTGTGGGGACGGGTGGTGTTTCCCGCGCAGGAGTTGATGCCGCTGTTTTTACAGTTTTACCGCATTGCCCAAGGCGGGCAGTTGCACGACGAGGTGATCGCCCCCTGCACGCTGAAACTGCACGAGATCGTGGGGCGGTTGGCGGCACTTACCGCGGCAGGAGATGCCGTGTCGAGCGAGGCGTATTGTCTCAAAAACCGCTTGGACAGCCGTTTGGACGGGGAGGTCACCACGGAAGAACTGGCGGCGGCGATCCACCGTTCGAAGGATTACGTTACCAAACTGTTCCGCCGCGAATTCGGTGAAACGCCCCACGCGTATTTTCTCCGCCGTAAGATGGAGATGGCGCAGGGGTTGCTCACGGATACCCACCTCTCGGTCGCGCAGGTCGCGGCGGCGGCGGGATACGACGACCCGCACTATTTCTCCAATACGTTCAAGAAACATGCGGGGGTCTCCCCGGCGCAGTTTCGAAAAGGAGAATGAGTATGCAACCGATCTGGAACGAAGCGATCATGGCGGCGTGCGACCCGTTCGTGCTGTTGCACGACGGGACGTATTATTTGTATAAGAGCGCCGACGGATTTGTGGATCTGGCACCGCAGCCGTTCGGCATCGCGGTGTATACCTCCACCGACCTTGTGCATTGGGAAGAGGGCGGCGTGTGTCTTTCGCTTGCCGACGTGCAGGGTGACAGCCGCTTTTGGGCACCCGAGGTGATGGAAAAGGACGGTTTGTTTTATATGGTCTACACCGCCGACCTGCATCTGGGCGTGGCGGTGGCACCCTCGCCGTGCGGCCCGTTTACGCAGGGTGATAAACGGTGGCTGCTGGAAGAGACGGCCATCGACGGGCACTTCTTCCAAGATACCGACGGCAAGGTGTATCTCTACTATGCGCGCATTAACGACGGTTGGGAAGACGTGTGGTGTGCCGAAATGACCGAAGATCATCTCGCACTGCGGGTGGGCACGGCACGGCGTGTGTTGCGTGCCGAAACACACGCGGAATTGGCGGACGAGGACGATATTGCCGAAGGGCCGTTCGTGCTGAAGCATAACGGGAAGTATTATCTCACCTATTCGTCCAATGGGTGCGGCAATCCGTGCTATCTCGTGGGGTGCGCGGTGGGCGACACACCGTACGGGCCGTTCGTCCGCGCCGAAAACAGCCCCATTTTGCAAAAGAACGCCCGTTACAACGGGCCGGGACACCATTGCTTCACTACCGACCGCGACAGCGGTGGGTTGATCTGCGTGTTCCACACCCACATGGACAAAGAAACGGCGTTCCCGCGACAGATGCGTATGGCACCCGCCCGCTTTGACGAAAACGGGTGCTTGTGTGTCGATAGTGATATATAATAAGGTATATAATAGAGCCGCCCCCACGGGATTCCCCGTGAGGGCGGCTTTTGTGTGATGGAATTTGCGGCGTGCACCGTAGGGAACGGTCTCTGACCGTTCCGTTTTACGACCGACCGCACACCCGCGGCGGGCAATCTGTCTCCCGCAGGTTGTGATATCCTTTGGTGGCGGGCGTTCGCAGAACGCCCCTACGGTTGGCATACAACACGAAGCGTGCGGTAGGGGCGGCAACCTGCCGCCCGCGAATCGCGCACAAACCTGAGCGACGCGGTAGGGGCGAACTGCGTTCGCCCGCGGGAAACGCATCAAATCGGAACGTGCCGTAAAGGGGGCCAAGGGCCCCTGCGTTATTCGAAGTATGGTGCTTATCCCGTTACCACAAGCGTGTGTTCGCCCGTGTGTGCGCCGTAGGGACCGGCGTCCTCGACGGTCCGTCTCGTGGTTACCACGCGATATCGTCGTACACGAAACACTCGATGGTGGTGCGGTCACGGCGCATAAACAAGATGCCGCCGTCCTCGTCGATGAACGTATAGGTATTCTTGTCTACCGGCAACGCGTGTTCCACAAAGCGGTCGTTTACTTCGTCATAGCGGAGCAGCGAGGTGTCGTTGCACAGCAAATAGCCGAAGCCGTCCCCGCGCCCGTTGGTGCGGTGATCAAAAATACGCGGGACATCGTCGGCGAAGGCGCGCAACAGACGCAATCCGTCCGCCGTCCGTTGCAACACGACGTATTTGGCGCCGTACAGCGAACGCAGGGTGATGAAATCGCCGCCCACCGTGATCTGCGGGAATTCCATTCGCCCGCCGAGCGTTTCCTGCAAAAAGGCGAGGTCGTAACGTTCGAGCGGGTCGCCTTGCAAGGTGTAGGTCTCTACGGCGGCGTTGTTCTTGAGCAGATACACGGTATCGTCCGCGATGCAGATATGGTTGCGGTCGATCGTCTGCCCTTTGAACAGTTCAAACGTCTCGCCCGTCGCGACGTTGAAGCAGTCAATATGCGTGTCGTAAGATGCGGGAGTGCGCGTGTCTTCGGGGTCGTCCCGCCACAATCGCCACACGCACGTGTCGTCAGCGTACAGAATATGCATATCCACTCCGTACGGCTGTCGATCTACCGTCTGCACCGTCTGCTTTTCGAAATCCACCTGAATGAGAGTCAACGCACTGTCGGTCATGGGGGTGTACGCGGTGTAGAAATACCGCCCGTCGGTGGAAAAACGGTCGCCGCCGCTGCCGTAACGGAGAGCGGACGCTTCGCCGAGTGCGGTGTAGGAGTCGGTCGCGGGATCGTAGAGGGAATAGACCTTCTTGCCGTCCGTCCCGGTCTTCCAGCAGCAGTTTGCTGTCGTGATACGCCACCACGTTTTCCTGGATAGAGGAGCGTTCGAGGGCGAATGAGTGGGTGAGGTGTTCGGGAGACAGTGCTTCACCGTTCACCCATTGCGGTGCGGCGGGCGGGTCGTTCGTCGGTGCAGTGGTGGCAGTCGTGGTAGTGGCGGTCGTGCCGTCGGTGGCAGGCGGCGTGTCGTGACAGCCGCCGAGGCAAAGGGAAAAGAGCAACAAAAGGGCGAGGAAACAAGTGAACGTGTTACGTGCGGTCATACGGCACGCCTCCTTTCTTGTGTTGAGATATCCTCTGATTACAGAATGCCGAAAAGAGACGGTGGTTGTCAATATGCGGGCAGAAAGATTAGAACATCGCACAAACCGTACGGCCGAAATTTGGGAGAGTACACAAAACACACATAATGAGGTATATATAAGAAGGCGTGCACGTCCTACCTCCATCCCACAAATTGTGTCCGTTTTTCCCCGAACCACAACCACTTGCGCCCCGAAAAAAATTTAAAAAATTTTTTAAAAAAGTATTGCATTTTCCCGCGTTATGTAGTATGATTACAAGGCACGCGTATGCGAAACATAGGGAATTTCTGCCCTTTTTGCTGCGTTTGCAGACTGCACGATATGCGATGATGCGGGAGGGTGCGACCGGTACGGTCGGTTTTTCCGCGGAGTATGTCCGATTTTAAACCGGGCGACAAGTAATAAACTGCAAGGAACGGCTTATGCGGAACTCACGCCGCGTATGCGCCATGGTTCCGTCTGCCGTGAAGGCTTGCAGGGCGCTTAGACCGTAACCCGGAAGGCTTGGATCTCACACAAGTTGTTCCGGTTTTTTGACGGAGTGTGAAGAAACACCCGGCACAGTGTTCGGTTTCGGCGTCGCCCGCCAACTCAAAAATTTTAAGGAGGCGTTTTTCAGTGGCAGTCAAAGAGAAAATCCGTATTCGTATCAAGGGCTACGATGCACAGTTGGTGGATCAGTCCGCCGGCAAGATCGTAGAGACCGCTCGCCGTACCGGCGCGCGCGTATCGGGTCCCGTGCCGCTTCCGACCGAAAAGGAAGTCGTCACCATCCTGCGCGCTGTGCACAAGTACAAGGATTCCCGCGAGC
>CAZESL010000049.1:5366-18382 GCA_964515215.1 uncultured Eubacteriales bacterium | reverse complement strand
CAGGCACATTTTCTTGACGCGTCGGCCCCTTTACACAAGGGAGCCTTGAGGTTGCTCGAACTTTGTGCGTTCATTCTCGGGAACATCGCCGAAACAACTACGTAAAGCACTGAATACGGGCGATGTTCGGACAGCCCCCTTTAACAAGGGGGCCAAGGGACATAGCCACTTTCGAAGTCAAGTGAATACCCACCAAAACAAATAGAGAGAACGCTTATCAAAAGTGCGTTCTCTCTATTTTTATCCTTAACCACAACCTACTTACGGGTGGCTTTTCTTTTTACTGCTACTTTCCGTCGATATACAACGCGTCCGTGTGCAAATGGCGGATTTCACCGTTGTTTTCCAGCAACGGCACACACGGTGCATCGGTGTGATTTTCTATCGTGACGTTTTGAAGCACCATATCCTCCACCACCGTGCCCGCATCCACCGCCACGGTGGGGCAGGCAATGCAGTATTCCCGCCGATGTAAATTGACGATACGCAATCCACGCACGTGCAGACCGTCTTGCACGTAGATCAGCGGATACACGTACGGCGCATAATCGTCCCCCTTGTTATATTCCGGGCGGCGCGAGGCTTTGGAAGCGTAGATATTGGTGAGTGCAATACCATCGAAGATGCCGCTGTCCGCTGTGGGATAAAAGCGTGTGATGCCGATACAGTACTGGTAATACGTGCCGTACACGTTGGTGATGTGCACGTTTTTCACCGGATAATTGGCAGACAGCAACCGCACAGCGCTGTGACAATCTTCGGCATACAATCCGTCAATGGTAATGTCGGTGATCGGCCCTTTCGTCCCTTCGTCGGCATTCAGCGCCACCATATCGTCGTAGCAGGCGCCTTTCAAATCGGTAATGTGCCCAAAAGAGCAATTTCCATTTAAATGGATGCCATCCATATTGGTAGCCAGCGGATTGCCGTAATTAAAATCAAAAACGATGTGATCCACCGTGAAATACGAAACCGTGTCCAGAGTCACGGCAAAAGTCACAGGGTCCTTCAGGGTCATAGAGGATAACCGCAACCCCCGCACGGCAAAGAACAGCATACCGATCCCGAGATACCCGTCGGTGTCGCCTTCCAGCATGGGATTCTTACGTTGTTCGCGGTTGTTAAAATTCCAGACGCCGCCTTCCACCTCAATATTTTCGGAGAAAGGTGTCACCTTTTCTCCTTCAATATCAAAGAAAAGCCATTGTTTTTCGTTGTCACAATAGGGCGAAACGTAGCGGTTTTTCAACATCACACAGTTCGCCCCCGCCGCCAGGCGCACCTCGGCAAAGCGCGGCAACTTCAATTTAAAGTTCGAAGGCAGTTCCAACGGTCGGCTGATGAGATAACACACCTGCGGCATCGGCAAACACAACTCGCCGTGCGCCGCATCGATCATCTCCTGCAAAGCCGCCGTATCGTCCCGCACACCGTCCCCGTACAAAATACCGTTTCTTTCCGTATTCATTAAAATTCCTCCTTAGTTTATAAAAAGCAACACGTACCTACCATGCATATTCCAATACCGATCCACTCTTTTTTGGTGATCTTTTCCCCAAAAAACAACAGCGCAAACAAACCGGTCAAAATGATGCTGCCGCCGGTCACCATAGGATACAGGACACTGGCGGGCAGACTTTTGGCACCTTCCAGTTGCAAGAAGGAGGAAAAACCGTCCATAACACTGCTGAGCAATGCCATTACAAACGGCAGCCAGAGGCGCTGCTTACGATGGATTTTTGCACACCGCTCGCGCGGCTCCCGCTTTGTCGGAAACA
This sequence comes from uncultured Eubacteriales bacterium, assembly GCA_964515215.1. Lineage (GTDB taxonomy): Bacteria > Bacillota > Clostridia > Oscillospirales > Acutalibacteraceae > SIG588. The sequence continues at coordinate 16,604 of CAZESL010000049.1, read as the reverse complement.
ACACCGTACCAACTCCCATTGCCAAGGTAAACGATGCCGAAATCAGCATATAATCGGTCGTACCTACCGCCCCGTACGCCGTATGAATCTGGTGTAACTTTGAAAATACACTGACAAATCCGTTCAGCATGAACACCATAATGCATAAGAAGATCACACGCAACCGTGGGCGTGTTGTTCCGCTGTTGTTCAGGGCAATTGCCGCTACAATGAGCACAACACCGAGCACGCGCAGCGGCGTGATCGGTTCATTCAAAAAGAGCCACCCCACGACCGTCGGCACAAGCATACCGCCGCTCATTAAAAATAACGTATACAGCGCCATGCTTCCCTGTGCCATCACACGGTAACCGATCAATACGTATGCAAAGGCGCATGCCGCTTTCAGCAACGCGTTCACAAGAGAATAGGAGGAAACCTGCATAGAAAACCCATTGATAATAAAGAAAAACACAAACATGCACAGCGACGAATACACGCTGAACAACGCCCTGCTTTTCACTGTGGTGTCGGTCTTTTGCTGATAGAACTTAACAACAATAAAGTTCAGTGCCAGCAACACCACCGAGGCCGCCACCAAAAAATATCCCTTCACCCTATTCCTCCTATGTTCTTCGGTTGACATTTTGTGGAATCTATGTTATTAATTATACTACATATTTTCGATTAATAATAGGCGTTATTTTTCATTTTATAAGCGTTTTCGATCAAAAAGGAGGAGATAGCGGTGCAACCGTTTTTGGTAAAGTGTGCGTCCATACCGGGCGATATCCGCTATCACTTAGCGCATACCGCCATCTTTTACGACAGCGAGGAGATCCTCTCCTCCTTTTCGCATATCCACGATTGTTATGAGATATACGTAAAACTTTCCGGCGACGTCTCCTTCTTCCACGGAAGTGACCTGTTTGCGTTGGAAAGCGGCGACGTGATCCTTTCGCGCCCGGGCGAAGTGCATCACTGCGTTTATCACACCCCTTGCACACACGACCATTGGTGCCTCTGGTTCAGCGGAGAAGCGCTTGGGCAATATGTCGAGGAGCACGGTCTGTTCGGTGCCATACGGTTGAACGCGGCAGGCAAGCGCGAAATGCTCGCCGCATTGACCGAATTGGAAAACGAAAACGATCCGTTCGCCCAAACGTGGATGTTGATGCACCTGCTAACCGTTTTCCAAAAGCAGAGTGAAAAGACTGCCCCTCCCATCGGCAATTATCCCGATAAGTTGCGCCAAATTCTGCAACATATCGACGAGCGGTTCACCACGATCGATACCGTGGGACAGTTGGCACAGGAACATTTCCTCTCCGTTCCAACCATCAACCGCCTGTTTCGACAGCACGTCAAACTCTCTCCGCACAAGTTGATCGAAGCTAAGCGACTTGCCTATGCCGAACAATTGTTGCGCCGCGGCCATTCGGTGACCGAAGCGTGTTACCGATCCGGCTTTAAAGATTGCTCCCGTTTCATCCGCAAATTCAAAGAGAAGTTCGGTGTCACTCCCTGCCGTTACAAACAACAGCACGACGGCTGACTCGGACTTTGTAATTTTTGGGTCTTACGACCTTGATTTCACCTTTCAAACACGATATACTGCATTCAAAGCCGTATTACAAAGGAGAGCCTTCTATGTCGCTCAAACCGCAATACGAAACGATACACGACTGGGAGTTTTATGCATCCAATCTCCCAACGGAATACGTCCAATCGACCGAAGAGGGATTGGATCTGTCGGCGTATGAAGACCTGTTCACCGCCGTTGCCCGCCTGCCGAAAGGCGAGGAAAAGAAGGCGTTCGGCGACCTCTTGTTTCGCGCCGTGCAAAAAGCCGCCACACGGGCAGACTATCCCTACAACGAGCCGAGCGACCTTGCCGCCATTCGAGCGCTCTGCCGTCCGCATACGTATACCAAAAAGGCAGGCGCACCGCTTGCCGACCGCGTGCACGGCGCGTGGCTCGGGCGGGTGTGCGGCGGCAAACTGGACGTGATCGGCAACTTCTCGTATTACGATACCAATGCGCAAGACATCGAGCGTCCCGCCGACCTCATCGAAGATGTCACCGGCGGCGAGTACACCGTAAAATACAACTGGAACTTGTTCTAAAAAACGCACCCCGCCGCGAGATATTCCCGCGGCGGGGTTTCGCATGTATAACGACTCTTCCAAGGTCATCTGTCCTACGAACTATTCCAGTTGCTTTCACAATATAGATCTTTTCTGATTTCAAATCGTGATACTGCTATTTGTGATGAAAAGAGATTTATACTGCAAAAATTCACTTTGGGGGATGGATATTTAGTAGGAGTTGCCGTATCAATACGAGAAGCGAATCATATTCCACGAATGTTTGTTTAAGGTAAGAAGAGGCGTGTTTGATGCTTGTGACGTAATTTCTTTGTTCTTAGGAACGACACGTTGATCTTCTTTTGTATTTATCGCTTTCAAATCATCTGCATAAAGTTCAACATGCTCTTCAACAGCGATCTCGCCAAAATCCTGCAAATCCAAATCCAATTCCACAACATCTTCGAGCGCGCGATTGACCGCAAAAACAACAATTTCTCTTTTATCCTCATTTAAGATGACAGAAGACTCAATATACGGTACTTCTGATCCGTTATCAGTTGTATAACTATCGCAGGTAATACTGCTTCTCAGCGTCCGCCCTCTTCCGTATTTAGAAGCGTACATATAGGGGTAATAAATCGTTTGAGCCCATGCATCACCGCCCGTTTCGGTCATTATAGGCGCTATTACATTTACAAGTTGTGCAAGGCATGCTATCTTTACACGGTCACAATTGTTTTGCAGTGTCATTAGAATGCACCCCACCAAAAGCGCATCTTCAAAATTGTAAATATCCTCTAAAATCGGCGGTGCTATCTGCCACTTGTCAATTTTTTTATCAGCATCTTTGCTATGATACCATACATTCCATTCATCAAAAGAAAGATCAACCTGCTTTTTTGAATGCTTACGGGCCTTTACCGCATCACATATTGCTGCAACCGATTTTATAAATGCATCCATGTGTACGGATTTTCCGAGAAACTCTGCAGTATTGTCATCTCGGTTACCATAGTATTGGTGAAGCGATATATAATCAACATGCTCATAGGTATGCTCCAAAACAGTCAGTTCCCACTTCCCAAAAGTAGGCATATTATAGTTCGAACTGCCGCAAACGACCAGTTCTATATTGGGATCTGTCCATTTCATCAGCTTTGCGGTTTCAGCAGCTATACGGCCGTATTCCTCGGCCGTTTTATGTCCTATCTGCCAAGGGCCATCCATTTCATTGCCCAGGCACCATGTTTTAATGTTGAAAGGCTTTTCAAATCCGTTATGCTTTCTTAAATCAGCATAGTATGTATCTCTGTCAGAATTACAGTATTCCACCAAATTTTGTGCATCGGCAGGCCCCCTTGTTCCAAGGTTTACCGCCATATTGATCTCGGTACTTACCAAATCTGCCCACTTTTGAAATTCATCAATTCCCACTTCATTAGTTTCTACGGAATGCCAGGCCAGCTCTTGTTTTTTAGGTCTTTTGGATCTGTCCCCTGTACCATCTTCCCAATTATAGCCGGATACAAAGTTGCCGCCCGGATAACGAACGATAGGAACATCGATGTCTTTAACCAATTTCATCACATCGGTTCTAAAACCGTTTTCATCGGCCGTTTCATGGGTAGGCTCATATATACCGCCATATACTGCTCGGCCTATATGTTCTACAAAAGAACCGTATATTCTTTTGTCGATCTCGCCTATCACAAAATTTTTGTTAGCAACGATCTTCGCTTTCATATCACACACTCCCTTATGTTTTATTATACAGCATTGCAAAAAGCCAAACAATAGTATATAATGCTATAAAACTGATGTTTTCTGCTTTTTAAAGGAGTGTAATATATGCAAATCATTAACTGCGGATATAACTACCGCCATCCGGCAGACTTCAAAATTTGCCGACCAAACGGCTCAGGGGATTACATACTGTTAATTCTTCGTTCTCCCGCCTTTTTTGTTTTTGAAGGCCAAACAAAATATACAACGGGAAATTCAGTTGTTATTTTCAAAAAGGGCACACCGCAAATATACGGTGCTCTTAATTCGGAGTTTATAAACGACTGGGTGCATTTCGAAGCAGATCAAGCGGATATTGAGCACTTGAAAAACATAGATATCACGTTTGATAAAATTATAGAATTTCAAAGTGTTACGGAATTGACAAAATTAATTAAGCATATGTGCTTTGAGAAATACTCAAATAATCAAAATTCTATACAGTCAACAAATCTGTATTTCAATCTCATTATGCTTAAGATTTCCGATTTATGCGGACAAATCCATATCACCTATTCTGCTTTATCAAACAAACTTGCCTCTCTGCGAAATGAAATATACACGAATCCGCAAAACGATTGGAGCGTAGATAAAATATCCAAAGACCTATCGATCAGTATCTCCTATTTGCAACATCAATACAAGCGGCTGTTTCATAACAGCATAAAAAAGGATATTACCTTAAGTCGTATGGAATATAGCAAATATTTATTGTTCAACACCGACTATACCGTTGCAACGATATCTCGCCTGTGCGGCTACGAGAATGACGTTCATTTCATGCGTGTATTTAAAAAAGAAACGGGCTTAACGCCGACAAAATATAGAATCGGTTTGAGTTTTTCTCATGAAAAAGTAAAGAAATCGAAAAATTACAATCCATTTTCACTGTAATTTTATCGGAATTTTGCAACTTAAAAAAGCGAGGTGAGATCACCTCGCTTTTTTAGTGTATCGGTCTGTATATGCTGCCACTCATCATATTTCCGGAGCGATATACCCGCGTTCTTTCAGCGCTTTTTCAATTTGATCGAGAATCGCTTCGGATTCCGCCAGAACGGTGTGATAATGGTATCCGCCGGTTATGTTCATCAGTTCCGATGACTTTCCGGTTCGTACACCCTCAATGAATTGCTTTACGTGAAGTCTTGAAAAGATGTTCAGCTTGGCTGCCACCCTTCCGTACACCTTGTGCCAGACGAAGACGTCAACGACCGTGCCCCCAAGGTCGACGATCAGATCCAACTCGTCCTCGGTCTGCTCGGTCGTATGGTGCAACTTAAACACCCGCTCTTTAAGCGGCGATCTTTGCATAATATACCCGTTGTGCGTGGAAAGGATATCATACCCCAGCCCTTTCAGCACCGCAATATCCTGAACGATAATCTGTCTGGATACGCCAAACCGTTCGGAAAGCGTGCTGCCGGACAGCGCTTCCTGCTCGGATAACAGCAAGTTCGCAATCGCTTTTCTTCTTTCTGCCGCCTTCATGTAGTTACCCCTTTACACCGCGTGAAGATTTTTCAGTGAAAGATCTAAGATCGGAGAAGAATGTGTCAGCGCTCCGCTCGATATATAGTCTACACCAATATCCACGAGTTTGGCAACGTTTTCTTTCGTTACGTTACCGCTGCACTCGGTCTCGGCTCTGCCCGCGGCGAGCCTGACAGCCTCACGCATATCCTCCACGCTCATATTGTCGAGCATAATGATATCGGCACCCGCCTCAAGCGCTTCCTTAAGCATATCCAGATCTTCGACCTCAACCTCGATTTTGCGAACGAAAGGCGCGTACTCCTTTGCCATCCTAACCGCCTGCCCAACACCGCCGGCCGCGCCGATGTGGTTATCCTTCAAAAGGATACCGTCGCTGAGGTTATAGCGGTGATTGTACCCGCCGCCGATCTTAACGGCATACTTTTCAAAGATACGCATACCCGGCGTGGTCTTACGGGTATCGAGAAGTTTTGTTTTGCTGCCCTTGAGCATATCGGCAATATGGCGGGTATAGGTTGCAATACCGCTCATACGTTGCAGATAGTTCAGCGCCGTTCTTTCGCCGGAAAGAAGCACGCGAATATCACCGCGGACCAGGCCGAGCGTTTGACCTTTCGCCACTTCGTCGCCGTCCTTACACGTGAAGGTCACTTCGGTTTGATCGTCAAGAAGTTCAAACACTCTTTTGAACACGTCAAGACCGGCAATGACGCCGTCTTCCTTGCAAATGAGTTCCACTTCACCGAGTTGATATTCCCGCATGACCGAGTTCGTCGTAATATCCTCGCTTGTAATGTCCTCTTGTAATGCCAGCCGGATCCAATTATCCGCATTAAGTTTCATCGAAATGGTGTTCATGGCGGTTCTTCTCCTTTTCAATGGCTGCTAAAACCAGCTCTTTGTATTTTTCTTCATATCCTTCGTACTGAGCCGTATCAATAATCGGTTCGCAGACGGCGGGCGATTTATCATAATGCGCCGTGATATGCTTCGCGGCACGCTTCGCAAACACCAGACTTTCAAGCAGCGAATTGCTTGCCAATCGGTTTCTTCCGTGTACACCGTTGCAGGCCGTTTCCCCCACCGCATACAAACGCGCCATAGAGGTCTTACTGTCACGGTCAACGTCGATACCGCCCATAAAGTAGTGTTGAGACGGAACCACCGGGATGGGTTCTTTGGTAACGTCGTACCCCTCGTCCAGACACTTCCGATAGATGTTCGGAAAATGCGTTCGGATCTTTTCCTCGGGAATCGGTGCCAGCGAAAGCCATACGTGCTCGCTGCCTTCTTTTTTCATTTCCTCAAATATGGCATTGGCGACGACGTCCCGCGGGAGCAGCTCGTTTACAAACCGTTCCCCCCGAGCGTTGAGCAAAACGGCGCCTTCGCCGCGAATCGATTCGGAAATAAGGAACTCCCGACCGTGTTTTTGGGTATATAACGTGGTGGGGTGAATTTGTATGTAATCGATGTGCTGCAGTTGAATACCGTATTTGAGAGCAAGTGCCAGCGCATCGCCCGTCAGATGTCGGTAATTGGTCGAGTGCTTAAAGAGTCCTCCGATACCGCCCGTTGCCAACACGGTATAATCGGCAACGATAGGCATATACCTGCCCTCCGCATCGCGGCCGATAATGCCGTTACAGTGGTTATTATAGCAGATAAGGTCTACCATTGTAAAGTGTTCCGTGAGCGTGATATTCTTTTTCGCTCTTGCGGTTTCAAGCAGATGAGAGGTGATCTCTTTACCGGTCTCGTCCTCGTGGAACAAAATTCTCGGTCTTGAGTGAGCCCCCTCACGGGTATACGTAAATCTCTCTCCGTCCTTTTCAAAGCGGACGCCGAAGGAGACCAGATCCGCGATCACGTCCTGCGAAGACCGGATCATAATTTCCACCGATTCCGGATCGTTTTCGTAGTGTCCCGCCTTCATCGTATCCTCAAAGAAGGCGGCACGGTCGTCTTCATCACGCAGAACGCAGATACCGCCCTGTGCCAAATACGAGTCGCTCTTGCGGGCTATATTTTTCGTCACTACCGTTATGTTTTTATCGTCGGGAAGATTCAGTGCACAGTAAAGACCGGCTACACCGCAACCGACGATCACAATATCTGTCTTCATAATTACCTGCCAAGCTCCAACATTCTCTCCAAAGGTTTCAAAGCGCCTTCGCGAACGTCACTGTCAACGGTTATTTCGTTATCTTCGTTTTCGAGGACCGACAGCACCGCCTCAAGGGTATTTTGCTTCATATCGGCACAGCAAGGATGCGGATGCGGATAATAAAAGCGCTTGTTCGGATTCTCCGTTACCAGTTGATGATCCACCCCATCTTCGGTGCAAACGATAAATTCTTTGCAACTGCTCCGCCTTGCAAAATCAATGATCTCAGCCGTACTTCCGACAAAATCGGACATTTCCACGACGTCCGCCGCACATTCGGGGTGGGTAAGCACCAACGCCTCGGGATGGCTGTTTTTCTCGCTTTGCAACTGTGCGGCAGTTATGCGGGCGTGGATCGGGCAACAACCGTCATTGAGAATGACGGTCTTTTCGGGCACCTGCTTTGCCACGAAGCAGCCGAGATTTTTATCGGGAATAAAAAAGATGTTTTTTTGCGGCAATGCGCGGACGATCTTCACGGCGTTGGAAGAGGTCACGCACACGTCACTTTTGCATTTCAGCGCCGCGGTAGAGTTGATATAGCAGACGACTGCCGGATCGTCGTACGTACGTCGCATTTCTTCAATGATGCCGTCTGCCACCATATGTGCCATCGGACAATCGGCCGTCGGATCGGGCATTAAGACCTTCTTGTCGGGGTTGAGTATCTTCGCGCTCTCCCCCATAAACCGTACACCGCAGAACACGATGATATCTGCGTCGCTCTGCTTGGCCACCTTGGCAAGATAGAAGGAGTCACCGACGTGATCGGCGATCTCCTGCACCTCGGCAGGGACGTAATAATGCGCGAGGATGACGGCGTTCTTCGCTTTCTTCAATTGTTCGATTTGATGTTTCATTGTCCTTTCCCTCTTCATACGGACTTTTGGTTGGCTGCTCGCCCTAAAGTGTAGCACAAGACTTTACATCTGTCAAGTTATCTGTAAACATTTTTGTATCGATCGTCATCCTCAGGTTAGGGCTTGCAATCTTGTCCCATAATATGTTATAATATACTATCTACAATTTTAAAATTTACCATTGAGGTGTTGTTATGTCTTTTCCCCGTGACCATATTCGCAACTTCTGCATTATCGCTCATATCGACCACGGCAAGTCCACCCTTGCCGACCGTTTGCTTGAAAAGACCAATACGGTCGCCCTGCGCGATATGGAAGAACAGTTGCTCGACAGCATGGATCTGGAACGTGAGCGCGGTATCACCATCAAAGCCCACGCCATCACGCTGTCCTACAAAGCACAAGATGGGGAGACCTATCTGTTCAACTTGATCGACACGCCCGGTCACGTGGACTTTAACTACGAAGTGTCCCGCTCGCTCGCCGCGTGCGAAGGCGCTGTTCTGATCGTCGACGCGTCGCAGGGTGTGGAGGCACAAACGCTTGCCAACACCTATTTAGCACTGGAACACGATTTAGAGATCGTGCCGGTCATCAATAAGATCGACCTGCCCGCCGCCGATCCCGACCGTGCCGCCCGCGAGGTGGAGGACATCATTGGCATCGAAGCGGAGGATGCCCCCCGCATCTCCGCCAAAAACGGCATTAATATCGAAGCGGTGCTGGAAGCGATCGTGCAAAAGATGCCCGCTCCCGTGGGCGATGACAACGCCCCCCTGCAAGCACTCATTTTCGACAGTTATTACGACAGTTACAAGGGGGTCATCGTCTATCTGCGTATCAAAGAAGGCACCGTAAAAAACGGCGATACCATTCGTATGATGGCAACGGGCGCCGAATTCTTGGTGGTGGAAACGGGCATCATGCGTCCCGGCAAACTGGAGCCGACGGGCATTCTGCGTGCGGGTGAAGTCGGCTATATCGCCGCCTCCATCAAAACGGTGAGCGATGCCCGCGTGGGCGATACCGTGACCCTCGCCGCCCGTCCTGCGGCAGAGGCACTCCCCGGTTACCGCAAGGTCAACCCCATGGTGTTTTCGGGCATCTTCCCCGCCGATTCTGCACGGTACCCTGACCTGCGTGAGGCGCTCGAGCGCTTGCAGTTGAACGACGCGTCCCTCACGTTTGAGCCCGAAACGTCGGTGGCACTGGGTTTCGGTTTCCGTTGCGGTTTCTTGGGGCTGTTGCACATGGAGATCATTCAAGAGCGGTTGGAACGTGAATACGACCTCGACATCATCACCACCGCGCCTTCGGTCATTTACCGTTTGACCATGAGCGACGGCAGTATCCAATACATCGACAACCCGACCAACTACCCCGACCCCGGCAGTATCACCGCGGCGGAAGAACCGATCGCAGATGCGCACATCTTCTCCCCCACCGATTACGTCGGCAACATTATGGAGTTATGTCAGGAGCGCCGCGGTATTTTTAAGGGTATGACCTATCTCGATCAATCCCGCGTGGACATTCATTACGAACTGCCGCTCGGTGAGATCATTTACGATTTCTTTGACGCACTCAAATCCCGCACCAAGGGATACGCCAGTTTCGATTACGAGATGAAGGGGTACGTCCCCTCGAAGCTCGTGAAACTGGACGTGTTGCTCAACGGGGATATCGTGGACGCGCTCTCCTTCATCGTGTTCGAAGAGAACGCCTATTCCCGCGCCCGCCGTTTGTGCGAGCGGTTGAAAGACAACATTCCGCGCCAGATGTTTGAAGTGCCGATCCAGGCCGCCATCGGCGGCAAGGTCATCGCCCGCGAAACGGTGCGTGCGATGCGCAAGGACGTGTTGGCGAAGTGTTACGGCGGCGATATTACGCGTAAGAAGAAACTGCTCGAAAAGCAGAAGGAAGGCAAAAAGCGTATGCGCCAACTCGGCTCGGTGGAAGTGCCGCAGGAAGCGTTCATGTCGGTGCTGAAACTGGGGGACGATTGAACCAAACCGTTGCACGGACTTCGCCGCCAGGCGAACGTCCTCTTGAAATTGTTCTCCATCGCAACTTTTTCGGTTTCACCGCAGGTGAAATGCCGTCTGTTTAAGACGGCAAGAAAAACGTTGCACGGACTTCGCCGTCAGGCGAACGTCCTCTTGCCTCTCCTTTGATAAGGAGAGGTGTCACGGCTTTGCCGTGACGGAGAGGTAGAAAAGGTTTCCGCTACCCATTATTTGCAAGGGAGTCTTTGCAATGAACAACAGCCCAAAACTTCTTGCCAACGCCCGCTCACTGCGAAAGAATATGACACCGCACGAACGAAAACTGTGGTATCTTTTTCTACGAACGTATCCTGTAAAAATCTACAAACAACGGGTTATTGCTTCTTATATCGTAGATTTCTACTGTGCCACCGCACAATTAGTCATTGAGTTGGACGGTTCCCAACATTATCAAGAACAAGGTGTCACAAACGATAGTAATCGCGACGCCGCTCTCGCTCGTTACGGATTGAAAGTTTTACACTTTTCCAATCGCGAAATCAATGAGCAATTTGACCGCGTATGTGAAGCGATACACAATGAGATTCAGCGACGCCTTCCCCCTCTCAGTCAGCCTGCGGCTGACAGCTCTCCCCAAGGGGCGAGCCAAGAGGTTTGAGCGACACTCAAAATCTGCACACCCACTTGAAATTATCCTCCACCGAAAACGTTGCACGGACTTCGCCGCCAGGCGAACGTCCTCTTGAAATTGTTCCCCATCGCAACTTTTTCGGTTTCACCGCAGGTGAAATGCCGTCTGTTTAAGACGGCAAGAAAAACGTTGCACGGACTTCGCCGTCAGGCGAACGTCCTCTTG
>CAZESL010000049.1:0-5266 GCA_964515215.1 uncultured Eubacteriales bacterium | reverse complement strand
CAGGCGAACGTCCTCTTGAAATTGTTCCCCATCGCAACTTTTTCGGTTTCACCGCAGGTGAAATGCCGTCTGTTTAAGACGGCAAGAAAAACGTTGCACGGACTTCGCCGCCAGGCGAACGTCCTCTTGCCTCTCCTTTGATAAGGAGAGGTGTCGCGGCTTTGCCGTGACGGAGAGGTAGAAGAAGTTTTCCGCTGTCCTCACCAATCGCAAAGGAAGATGCCTATGCTCGGTCTTTACCTTCACACCCCGTTTTGCATTGCCAAATGCCCGTATTGCGATTTTTATTCCGCCGCCGCGTTTAACGATGCTCTGCTTGACCGTTACACAGACGCGTTGTGTGCCGCGATGGATCGCACGGAAGGCAAATACGGCGCCGCAGACACGCTGTATTTCGGGGGCGGCACCCCCTCCCTGCTCGGCGGCCGACGTCTTACGCGCCTGATCGAGCACGCGGCAGCGCGCTTCGGCTTACAAAACGCCGAGATCACTCTTGAAGCCAACCCCGCCGACGACCTTGCCGATACCCTGACCGCCTTTGCGGCGGCGGGCGGCAACCGTCTCTCACTCGGCATGCAGGCGGCAAACGATACGGAACTCGAAGCGCTCGGCCGCCGTCACCGTATGCGCGACCTGTACCGCACGGCAGAGGATGCGGCACGGGCAGGGCTCACCAACCTGTCGCTCGACTTGATGCTGGCGACCCCGAAACAGACCGACCGTTCGGTTGCCCACGCGGTGGACGTGTGCCGTGAACTCGGGGCGAAACACGTGTCGGCGTATCTTTTGAAAATTGAGCAAGGCACCCCGTTTTTTGTACGGCAGAAGTCGCTTGCGCTGCCCGATGATGACGAGGCCGCCGACCGCTATCTGTTCGCGTGTGAGCAGTTGGAAACGGCGGGATTCCGACAATATGAGATCTCGAATTTCGCCGTGGCGGGATATGAGAGCCGCCACAATTTGAAATATTGGAGCGGTGACGAGTATTTGGGGCTGGGCCCTGCCGCGCACTCCTTTTTGCGCGGTGTACGGTGGGAGTACCCGCGTGACCTTGCCGCCTTTTTGCGCGGTGAACCGCCCGTGGCGGAACAAAACGACACGGCGGTGCGCGATGCATCTCCCGCAGAATACGCCATGCTACGCCTACGGCTGACCGTCGGTTTGCGTGAGCGGGATTTTTCCGCCCGTTACGGCACACCGCTCCCCGTCGCGTGGCGCAAAGCCGCCGCAGCACTGCCACCCCGCCTCGTTGTTTGCGACACCGCAGGCATTCGCCTCACGCGGGAAGGCTTTTTGCTCGAAAACCCATTAATTGCACGCATATTGCAGGAAGGAGTAACGTATGGCTGATCATTTGGAACGTGAAAAGAATACGTCACTGGCCAAAAACGTCATGATGCTGATGGCGGCACAGTTCATCACCAAAGTGATGGGGCTGATCTACCGCATCGTCATTATCAACATCGACGGTTTCGGCAACGAAGGCAACGGCTACTATTCCATCGGCTACACGATCTACTCGGTGTTGCTCACCCTTTCGTCCATCGGTGTGCCGAACGTCATTGCCAAACTCATCTCCGAACGGCTCGCGGCGGGTGACCACCGCGGTTCCCAGCGGATACTGAAAGTCTGCTTCGGGCTGTTCTTATCCATCAGTTTCGTCTCCGCCTGCCTTTTGTATTTCGGCGCGGATTTTATTGCTTCGGTCATTTTGGACGTACCCGACGTGGCGTATACCATGAAAGCACTCGCTCCCGCCGTGTTTTTCGCTTCGGCGGCAGCGGTACTGCGCGGGTACTTTTCAGGACGCGGCTCACTCAAAGCCACCAGCACCTCACAGGTGGTGGAGCAGTTTTTCAACTGCGTGCTGTCCATCGTGTTCGTCTATCTCTGTATCGGGCGCGGCTCGGCGGTAATGGCGGCGGCGGGCAACGTCTCCACCAGTGTGTCGGTGGCGATCGCGTTTTTATACCTCGTATTTTTCTATCTTCGCCGTCGGCGGGATATTCGCCGCGGGTGTGAAGAGCAGACCGTTCCCACCGAGACACACACCACCCGCGAACTGTTACGTATTATATTGGCGCTGTCCGTTCCGATGGCGGTCGGCTCGCTTATTTCCGCGCTGAACGATTTTATCGACTCCTTCACCATCACCAACTGCATCCAGACCGCGTACACCGCAGTGGCACAGAGTGAAAAGGAATTGGAGGCAATGGCGGCATCGGCGGCGGGTCTTCTCAGCAAAGTGAGTACCATCATCAACCTGCCGCTCGCCCTCAACACCGCCTTCTCCACCGCGTTGGTGCCCGCCATTTCGGCGGCGGTCGCGAAGCAAGACCGCAAGCTCGCAGGTGAAAAGATCACCTTCTCTCTGTTTGCCTCACTGGTCATCGTTCTGCCCTGTGCGGTGGGACTGGCGGTACTGGCCGCCCCCGTGTTGCAGATGCTGTATCCCACCGTATCGGACGGCGCGGGTCTGCTGGCGCTCTCCACTATCCCACTCATCTTTCTGGCGCTCACCTGCATCATCAACGGTGGGTTGTACGGTCTCGGCGAAGTGCGCTTGCCTGCCGCCTCTCTCGCGGTCGGTGCGGTCATCAAATTGGTGCTCAACTGGGTGCTGATTCGTGTGCCGTCGATCAACGTATACGGCGCGGCGGTCAGTTCTATCGTATGCGATGCAGTAGTGTTCCTACTGGTATTTAACGCCTTGCGCCATCGCTTGCCGCTCAGACTGCGGCTGTGGAAGCATCTCGTAAAACCCCTTATCTGCAGCGGTGTAATGGGCGGCGCGGTGTTCGTTGCCCACCGTCTCCTGTGCGGCGCGGCGGGCAACGCCGTTGCCACCGTCGTGGCCGTTGCCGTGGGTGTCTTGGTATACGCCGCCATGTTACTCCTCACCCGTGTGTTCACCGAAGAGGAGATGGCGGCTCTGCCAATGGGCGGAAAGATCGTCCGTTTGCTTCAGAAACTGCATGTCTATCGCTGAAAAAACTTGAAAGTTAAAGGAAGGACTCTTATGAAACGCATTCTCTCATTGGTCTTAACAATCGTGCTGCTGCTCGCGCTGATTCCCGCAGGTGCCATCGCACTGCCTGCTGAAGCGGTGGAATGGTATGATATCGTTTACATACAGGGCAGCGATTATACCCAGTATCAGACCCCTTGGTACTTCTACACCGTGAAAGACGGTGAGGTTTCGTTCGGTCCCGACTGGTTTCCGGATTCCACCTATTTGGAGATCCCTTCCACGTTACGCGGCTATCCCGTCACGTCTATTGAGCGCTTTTGTTCGATCGAGTTGGAAGAACTCGTCATTCCGGACAGTGTGACCAAGGTAGACGGTCGTGCGTTTTCGGGCTGCACCAATCTTAAGACCGTAACGATCGGTACGGGCGTAAAAACACTGCCCGCTTCCGCTTTCTATAACTGTCCGTCAATCACCACGGTGAACTACAACGCCGCAGACTGTTACGTCCCATACGATACGGATGACGGCAAACTGATTTATCTTTTCTCCGGTTGCCCCGCTTTGAAGACGGTTAACATCGGCAATTCCGTCAGAGCCATACCGGATAACTTCTTGTCGCACAACACGTCGGTCACCACCGTTAAACTCAGCAAAAACATCGAAACGATCGGTCGCTGTGCGTTTGACGCTTGCACCGCATTGACCACCGTCACTATGCCCAACACGGTACGTGAAATTGCCGAATACGCTTTCCGAGATTGCAGTAACCTGAAAAGCATAAACATTTCTACCAATCTGCAATGTCTCGGCGAAGGCGCCTTTAACAATTGCTCCTCTCTTTCGAAAATCACCCTTCCCGACACACTGCACGTCATCGAAGATCATACGTTTAGCCGATGCACCTCTCTCGCCTCGGTCACACTTCCCGGCTCGTTGCAGACTATCGGATGGTACGCTTTTTCGCAGTGTACCGCCCTTAATGAGATCTCCCTGCCGGACAGTGTTTGGAAGATCGACGCCTCTGCGTTTGAAGACACGGGATACTATCTGAACGATGCGAACTGGGAAAACGGCTCGTTGTATATCGGCAGTTATTTGATAGAAGTACGTATCGGTAACAACAACGGAAGTCTTATTGTCAAAGACGGCACGCGATACATCGCAAACAGTGCCGCCGAAATGGTTTCTTTAAAATCGGTCACGTTGCCCAACGGATTGCTGGGTATCGGCAACTATGCTTTTTCGGCTTGCTCAAGTTTGGCTTCCATCAACATTCCCGACAGTGTAAACTATATCGGAACTGACATTGTAAGAATGACCTCTTTCATCCAAAACATTGCCAATTGGGAGAACGGTGCGCTCTATGTTGACCGTCATCTCATAGCCGTGGATCCGAAAACCGTCAACGGGGAGTATACGATAAAGGCGGATACGCTTTCGGTGGCCGGCGCTGTGTTTACCGGATGTGAAAACCTCACGTCGGTCACACTTCCGAGCGGCATTACGAAGATCGCCAACAACACTTTCTACCGCTGTTCCTCACTTGCCTCCGTGACCATTCCGGACGGTGTATCCTTGATCGATAGAAACGCCTTTTCCGGGTGTTCCTCCCTTACATCGTTAAAGATTCCGAGTTCAGTACAAGTCATTATAGATTATGCATTCCAATCGTGTTCTTCTCTCACGTCCATCGTTCTTCCGAACACGATACCGTGGATACGGTCGTATACGTTTTCCGGTTGTTCGGCACTCACGACATTGACGCTTCCCGCCACGGTGCAACAGGTTATGGAAAGTGCCTTTAAGAATTGCACGGCACTGCAAACCGTTTACTACCGCGGCACGGCGGCAACGCGCGCCAAAATCCTCATCAACGACAACAACGAACCGCTCACCGAAGCCACGTGGGAATACATCGGCGGCGGTCACGTATATTCCAACACCAACGATAATATCTGCAACATCTGCGGCGAAGACAAATCCCTGCCGTATTACACCTATACCGTGACCGACGGCAAGGCGACGGTCACCGACGTAAAGGTAGCCATCACGGGGGACGTGGTGATTCCCGACACGCTCGGCGGCGCCCCTGTGACCGTACTTGCCAAGGACGCGTTCCGCGACTGCGTGAACGTCACGTCGGTCACCGTTCCCGCGACCGTCACGAGTATGGGCACCAGTGTGTTTAAAGGGTGCACCGCCCTCACCACCGTATACTACAATGCGGTCGATTGCACCGCTGCCGGTTCGTCGGCCTATCCCGTGTTTAGCGGATGCACGGCACTCGACACGCTG
>CAZESL010000048.1:0-18448 GCA_964515215.1 uncultured Eubacteriales bacterium | reverse complement strand
CACCCACAGCCTCGTAGGTGGGCTCAACAGTGACAACACCCTCATCCCATGTGTGACCCGGAGCCGGAATAACCTGATCGTCTTCCAGAAGTTCGCCACAGACATCGCAATAGACGTAACCGGTGTAACTGTCTTCCGTACAACCGCCGTCCCATGCACCCGTACGCTCACCCGGAACGTGATCGCCCACGGGAATGACTTCGCCTTCCTTAACGACGGTACCGCACTCAGCACAAACCTCGTTGCCGGTGAAGCCTTCCGCCATACAGGTCGCATCCACAGCGCCTTCGATCTTGGTGGTTTCATGCGCGCAGGGAACTTGTGCTTTTGCCGCTTCGATTGCGGCCTCCAACCGCGCCGTAGCCGCATCCACATCTGCTTGGCTTACAGCCGTATCTGCCTGCGCCAACGCAATCTCCAGCGCGGCGGTATCCTGCGTGGTGGTCAAAAGCGCCGTTGCTTCTTCCACGGCGGCGGTCAGCGCCGTTCTCTCCGCAGCGGTGCGACTCCGTGCAATCACCAGATTATCCAATTTGATGGTGACCGACGTTTGCGGACTCACCAAGAAGCACCGCACACCCGTCAACACGTTGAACGTAGGATAATGTACAAGCGGAAGTTGAATCTTGTTCCAGCCCGCCTGCAAATTCAACGAGTTCAAATTCCATTCCAGTTCCACAGCGTCCAACGTCTTTGAGATCTCAATACTGCTTTGTTCGGGCAAAGCAGTGGGATCGCTTACATAGAGCCAAAATTCCAGGAACCAGTTTTCCAGATCGGTCGGCAGGGTCACATTGTAGTCCGTACGGTTGATATATACAATATTCGAACTGCCCGTGGCACTGACGGAAGCGGTGCCTTCGTAGTAGTCGGCCGTATCCGTAACAAGAGCGGGATCGTTGGTATGGAAGCCCGCGGCATCGTCATAGGACTCCACCTTGATGTACTCAGCCGAGGGTACTTCGGTAACTACCAACCCGCGCTGTGCCGCCCAAACGGCGTTGGCCGCCGCTTTGAATTGCTCGTTCATAGCCCCTTCCGTTTGCATCAACGCTTCACCCGCCGCAACGGCATCGGCAAGCACCTTTTGGGAATCGGCGGTGTAAGCGCCACCGAGTTCTTTGCCCGACAACGCGATCTGCGCCTTCAGCATAACCGAAGCATCCGCCGTCCACCCCGTCTTTTCGGCAATGAATTCTGCCAGAGAAATCGAGCGGTTGATGTGCGCTTGTACCGGCGGGTGTCCGTGGGTGCCGACACCTTCCAGAGCGCCATTCAAATAGTCCATCGCATAGTAATACACTTTGCTGTCGCCGGCGGCATTCACCTGATTGACCGCCGTGCGCAGTGCCGCTTCCAGGCGATTGCCCGCAAAGCCGTACGTCCACACGATAACGGCGTTCGGATTCTTTTGGCGTACCAATTCGATCATCGCCACCGCATCTTCCGTAAACGCCGCATCGGTATACGACTGACCTTGATCGTTACTGCCGAGACTGATGACCACAACGTCACTCGGGTTGGAAGCGAAATCCCATTCGGCACCGTTTGTCCATACACCTTCGGTATACCCCGGCAACGTAGCCACTTTCGTATAGTGATCGTAAAGATTGTCGGCCGTGCGGCGAGCATAATGGATACCGCTGCGCGCCACGATGTTTGCTTCGGCACCGAGTGCTTTTGCCGCCAACACCGCATAAGACAGCGCACCGTCCTGCGTGCCGGTAGAGTAGATGATATTGCCTGCCGCATCGATATCGCCCGCACCGTCGGTGCGCAGGTTGCCGAAACCGGTGGTCAACGAATCACCCACGAATTCAATAACACGCTCGGGAGCGACGGGGGCAACCGTCATCTCACCGCCCGTAACGGTGATATCGTTGATCGCGATCGTTGCAGAATTGGCATACGTTGCCTCATTGCGTTTACGCAACTCAATGCGATGTTCGCCCTCTTCCAGGCCCTCAACCAACACCAGCGCCTTATTGGTGGCGTTGGTCAATTTGATCGTACGCGAGGGCGAGAACTCGCCGTCTACGTACACATGCAGATAACCGCAGAACAGGTCGGCGGTATTACTTACGCTGATATCCGCTGTCGCCCCCGTACCGTTGAAGGTAAAGGACAAGCCGGAATTACTCCAGAAAAGATACACCGCATCGTCCTTCACAAAGGTGCGGCCGAACGTAGTAACGTCTTCGGGGAAACTGAAGGAAGTACCGGGCACCAATGCACGGTCAGCGGCTTGCAGATCCGCCAACGCGGCATCGATCACCGGTTGCGTTGCCAGCGCACCGGTCAACGTTTCTTTTGCTTTCTTCAGCGCCTCTTTGTATACCGTTGCGCTGGCATACGTATACTCCGAAAGAGCGGTCTTGGCACCGTCCACTGCCGCTTGCAGTGCCGTCTTATCGCCGATCAAAACCAATTCGACGCTCTTTAAATACATACCCGATTGAGAAGACCAGCCGTAATCGCCGACCATCAGTCGAAACGCACTGTCGTTTTCACGCTTATCGTTGGCGAAATTGGTATTCTTAAGGACAAACTGCGCTTCGGTCTTACTGATATTGTCTATGGTATGCCACGAGGTGCAATCGTCCATCAACACTTGCAAATAGGGGTTGTTGTCAGTGAAGGTAAGACGCACACCGACTTCCTCTTGTGCGCCCAAGAACGGGCTGTCTTCTGCGAGTTTAAACCAAAGCCACGCAGTCTTCTGATCATTTTCACGCTCCACAGCCGACACCGAAATGCCGTTGCCGTCCCACTCGTCAATATCCCATCTTGCCACGTTGACCGGATCCGTATTGGTGGTCGTGTCAATGCCGGTCAAGTCAAACAGTTCCACTTTGGTGACGTAGCGACCGGCAGCGGCACCCCAGTGGTCACCGCGCAAAATGGAAAACGAACCGTTCCAGTTAGACGAGTTTCCGAAATCCGCATCCGTCAATTCCACGGTAATGGATTTTTCGTTGCCGATGGTACCGACAAACGCGTACTTATATTGTACGCTGGGACTGGAAGCATCCGTCTGATACCCCATACACAACGTGTGGCGTATCAACGTTTGCGTTTCGCTTGCGGGAACGGAAAACGTAAACCGTACGCCGATATTCGGCACGTTTAAAAGCGACGCGGGTACATCGAAGTAGACCCAGTCGTCCCCTTCAAAGTAGGCGTGGAAATCCACGTTTTCATTTTGTGTCTTATTCAGAACACTACCGCTCCAGACGTAGGATAGCTGCTGTGTCGCGGCAGTCTCGTTTGCAAACACAAGACCGTTCGCACAAGAAAACAGCAGCACGGCAACAAGGAGAAAAGAGAGTATGCGCTTTGCCATGTTCTTTACCAACCTTTCTTTTTTGGATTCTGTTTTCATTATAC
Source organism: uncultured Eubacteriales bacterium (assembly GCA_964515215.1). GTDB lineage: Bacteria > Bacillota > Clostridia > Oscillospirales > Acutalibacteraceae > SIG588. The sequence goes on along the minus strand of CAZESL010000048.1, from coordinate 15,061 downwards.
AAAATACTCCCGTGATTTCTCACTCTTGTTTGAGGGTTTGTGTACAATATTGATTTTTCTTTGCTTTCGCTTGTGTTTTTCGTTGAATTGTGCTATCATTGCCTCACAAACATCGGGAGGTTTCACAAAATGGAAAGAATCATCACCTACGAAACGCTTCGCTCGTTCGCATACTGCAACGATCGTCTTTGCCAAAAACCGATTCGCGGTATCGTCTTGACTTTTCAAGGTCTGGGATTTCGTGACATGTTTTGGGAGGACGACCCGCTCTCTTGCCGTTTTGCCGAGCAAGGGATCTTACATATTATTCCTTATTATAACCCGTGGAGTTGGATGAATGATCTCGCGGTAGCCTACGTGGACGAGTTGATCGACGTGCTTCTTTCACATTACCGTCTTCCCGATAACACGCCGATCGTTTCCAGCGGCGGCAGTATGGGCGGTTTGTCAGCACTGGTATACACCCGCTACGCCAAACACACGCCGGTCGCTTGCGTTGCCAACTGTCCCGTATGTGACTTGCCGTATCACTACACCGAGCGTCCCGATCTGCCGCGCACGTTGTACAGTGCCTACAGCCACTATGACGGTACGTTGCAACAAGCCATAGAATCTTGCTCACCCGTGCATTTGGTGGATGAGATGCCGAACGTAGAGTATTATATCTACCACGGCGATGCCGATGAGGCGGTCAACAAAGAGAAGCACAGCGACGTGTTCGTTGAAAAAATGCAAAAAACGCACCGCATCACCTATGTCGCCGTCCCCAATGCCAATCACTGTTACATACCTGATGATATGTTAGTAAACTATTATAAACACATGACCGATGCGATTGCACGGGCAAACGGAGAGTAACTATGCGGGTAGTAGTAGCGATCGACTCATTTAAAGGCAGTTTGTCTTCGCGCGAGGCCGGCGAAGCGGTGAAAAAGGCCGTTTTGCGCGCCAGTCCTAACGCCGCCGTTCACGTATGCCCGCTTGCCGATGGCGGCGAGGGCACGGTGGAGGCGCTTTGCGAGGGTATGGACGGACACATGGTCGAAACCGTTGTGACAGGGCCGTTAGGCACCCCCGTAACAGCACGGTATGCTATCTTATCGGACGGTACAACGGCGGTGATCGAGATGGCGGCAGCCGCCGGTATTACGTTGGTACCGCCGGAGCAACGAGACCCTATGATAACCACCACGTTCGGCGTGGGCGAACTGCTGTGTGATGCCATACGGCGCGGTTGCCGTCGGTTTATCGTCGGTATCGGCGGCAGTGCCACCAACGACGGCGGTGCGGGAATGTTGCAAGCACTGGGCTTTACGTTGTCCCGTGCAGACGGCACGCCCATCCCCCGCGGGGCGGCAGGCTTGAAGGAATTGGTGCATATCTCCGCCGAAAACGTGTTGCCGACTTTGCGGGAATGTTCGTTTCGTGTCGCTTGTGACGTAACCAACCCCCTCTGCGGCCCCATCGGGTGCAGTGCCGTATTCGGCCCGCAGAAAGGAGCAAGCGCCGAAGCGGTTACCGAAATGGATGAATGGCTGTCCCGTTACGCCACCCTTGCCAAAGCGGTCGCCCCATCTGCCGATCCCAACAGTGCCGGCGCCGGTGCCGCAGGCGGTCTCGGGTTTGCTTTCATGACCTTTACCAACGCCGTGTTGGAATCGGGCGTGACGATCGTTTTAGAAGAAGCGCAATTGGAGAAGCATATTCAACAAGCGGATATCGTAGTCACCGGTGAAGGTCGGTTGGACGGACAGACCGTAATGGGTAAAGCACCCATCGGCGTTGCGAAGTTAGCCAAAAAACACCGAAAACGAACGCTGGCGTTTTCGGGCTGTGTTACTGACGATGCCGTGCAGTGTAACGAACACGGTATTGATGCCTTTTTCCCCATTCTGCGCAACGTTTGCACATTGGAGGAAGCCTTGGACCCCACGCACGCGTCACATAATCTTACCGAAACCGCATATCAAGTGTTTCGGCTTTTAAAGGAGATGAACGATGGGTACACGGAATTATGAACGGTTTGAATGGTACGCCGCGGACGGCAAACGGACGTATATGGCGGATCTGGTGTGGGAAGGCGGTGCCGTGATCACACCGCACACACATGATTTTTACGAGATGTTCATGGTATTACAGGGCAAGTTTGACGAGGTATCCGACGGGCAACACGTCATGCTGAAGCGCCGTCGTTTGCACGTGATGTCCACCGAAAACTGTCATGGGTTTTGCGGAAAAGAAGGTGAGGAAACCGCCGTTTTACGCAATATTGCGGTGGAAAAAGAATGGTTTGAAGAGATCCTTTCGGCGCTTTCCGTGGAACCCGATCAGCTCTGCGGTCATTACATAGTAGATGAAGCGTTTTTTGCCTCTTTCGTCCAAAAAACCAATATGATCTATGAATCCTATCCGGACGGAAAAGCATACACCTTCTTGATGCGGAACATCATTGAAGACGTTATCATTGCCGCGGCACTGCAACGCGGTAACGAAAACGGCATTCCCAAATGGTTGCGCCATGCGTATCAGGAAATGGAAAAGGAAGAAAACACGGCGGCGGGCTTGCCTCGCTTGTTGGAGTTGACCGAAAAATCGCAGGAACATCTTACCCGTGAGTTTCGCCGTCATTACCATATGTCGCCCACCGAATACATCAACATTTTGCGACTGCGTAATGCGGCACGCCTGTTACGTGCAACGAACGAGCCGATCATCAACATCGTGTTTGATTGCGGGTTTAACAGTATCTCTTACTTTAACCGTTTGTTCAAAGCGCATTACAACATGACTCCGCGGGACTACCGCAACGAAAATAAATGGCGTTCTTGTCAAAATAGTGCAAGTATGCCCATAAAGGATTAGATTTTTTCAAACGGGCGGGTAGAATAGAATCAAAACACCGCAAGGAGGGTATCTGTATGTACAATTCCCATCGTCTTTTGGAACGCGAATTGGCGTTCACTGAGATCTACCGCAATTATCAAACGGCCGACAAGGCCGTGCGTGAGCGCCATACGCTCACCTATCAGATATTACACTATTTCGTCACCCCGCGGGAGGATGACCTGCTTGCGGGGCGTATCGACCGTCCCTTTATCACCGTATCGCCCTGTCTTGAGGGGGACGGCATCGACAAAGTCGGTTACGCCATAGACGAGGCGTCCTGCCGTGAGCGGTTGGCGTGCATTGAGCAAGACCCTGCGTACGATGCGGCATACGCCCTCCGTGTACGCGATATGATCGATTTCTGGCACACGGAATGCACCAATGCGAAGATCCGCGCACGCATTGCACCGGAGTATGCGTCACTGTTGCCTTCCGACGATTACATAAACTTTCGCGCAGCACTGCATCCGATCTACCGCGTAGCAGGCTTGCATTTGGATTTTGAGAAACTGTACCGTTACGGCTTGCGCGGGCTGATCGAATTGGTTTCGGCTTATGCCGAAACGGCAGATGCAGACGCACGTCCGCTGTACGGGTCGATGGCGGGGGTACTGGAAGCATTGCGCGAGGTGTTGCGGCAATACGCCGAGGACACCCGTGCACGATTGGCGAACTGCACCGACAGTGCGCGTCCTGTCTTGCAAAAGATGCTCGCGGCGCTTGAAAATTTGCAGGAGAATCCTCCGCAGAATTTCCGCGAAGCGTTGCAACTGCAAACGGTCTATATGTTGGCAAGCCGTTCGGTGGAACTCGGCCGTGTGGATAACTATATGAGCGCGATCTACAAAAAAAGTCTGCGCGAAGGCACGGTCACGCGTGAAGAAGCGATCGATCTGCTCGACAATTTCTTCTCCATCATTGAAGAAGAACGCGGTCGGGATACCCGCTCCATCATCGGCGGTGTCGGGCGGGACAATCCCGCCGATGCCGACGAATTTGCTATGCTGGTACTGGACGTGTTGGAACGGCGCAAATTCCATTTCTACCCGCAGGTCAGTTTGCGTTGTCACATGGGTATGAACGAGGCGCTGTATACCCGCGCCTTGACGTTGTTGGGCGAAGGCTATCCCTTCCCGCTGTTATACAACGACGACGTGAACGTGCCCGCGGTGATGCGTGCGATGGACGTGCCGCAGAAAGTGGCGGAACAATACGGCTTCTTCGGTTGCGGGGAATTTATGCTCGACCGTTTGAGTTGCGGCACCCCCAACACGGCACTCAACGTGGCCAAGGTGCTGGAATCCACACTCTTCAACGGGTATGACCCGTTAACGGGAGAGGAGATCGGACCTCACACGGGAGAGTATACCGACGACACGCCGTTTGAAACGCTGCTCGCGCGGTTCAAACAGCAAGTGGATGCGTTCTGCGATGCTTCGGGGTATTTTGAAGAATTGCTGTATGACGTATGCGGTGAAGAGTGTTCGCTGTTGCTTGCAAGTGTGTTGCAAAACGATTGTCTCGCACGCGGGAAAGCGGTGCTGGACGGCGGTCTTTGGCATTTGGGCGGTACCGTGGAGACCTACGGTAACGTGACCGCATGGGACAGCGTCGCCGCCATTAAACGCGTGGTATACGAGCAACGGTTACTCACGCCGCAGCAACTGTTGGATGCGCTGAAGTCGGATTTCGTCGGATACGCGGCAGAGCAATTGCTGTTGAAAAACGCTCCGAAATTCGGTAACGACGACCCCTTTGCCGACGGGATCGCGGCAGAGTTGCACGAGCACCTTTGCGGCAGCATTCGTCGCCAAAACACCCGCACGCGTTTGGATTCTTTTCTGGCCGTGATCATCAACAACAGCATGAACGTGACACTGGGCCGACATTGCGGGGCGACTCCCGACGGCCGCCGTGCCAATACGTATATGTCCAACGGCAACAACCCGTCCAACGGGGCGGACAACCAAGGCATTACGGCGCTGATTCACTCCCTAACCAAAATGGATCCCTCCATTCACGCGTGCGGAAATCAGAACTTGAAGTTATCTGCCGCACATTTTGAGGACGATGCGGCAGGTGCGCAGATGGTGATCGGCACCTTCTTCAAACTCGGCGGTCAGCAACTCAATTTGAGTGTGGTCAATCAAGCCGATCTGGAAGCCGCCATGATCTCTCCCGAGGAACATCAAAATCTGGTGGTGCGCGTCGGCGGATTTTCGGCACGCTTCGTCACCTTGGAACCGAACGTACAACGGGACATTTTGCAACGCACGGCATATTAACGGCGAGGTGTGATCGATGGAAACGTATGTGTTTGATATCGCACGCGGCAGTACGCAGGACGGACCGGGAATGCGCACGGTGGTGTTTTTAAAGGGATGCCCCCTTCGTTGTGCGTGGTGCCACAATCCCGAATCGCAATCCCCCACACCGCAACTGTCCTTTACGGAACGGTCGTGCTGTGGATGTCGGCGATGTGTGGCGGTGTGTCCGTCGGGCGCGCAGACTGTCACGGACGGTAAGCACACCGTAGATTTTACACGGTGCACAGCGTGCGGGAAGTGTGTCGCGGTCTGTCCCGCCGAAGCGCTTAAAATTTTCGGGGAAGCTATGACTCCTGCCGACGTATGGGCTGTGATCGAGCGCGACATTCCGTTTTATCGGTATTCGGGCGGCGGTGTGACCCTATCGGGTGGCGAGCCGTTGATGCACGTGGAATTCGGCACGGAATTACTTTCTCTCTGTCGCGAAAACGGAGTGCACACCTGCATAGAAACGAGCGGGATGGGCACGTGGCAAGCGTTGGAACGGTATCTGCCGCTTACCGATTGCTTTTTATTCGATTGGAAGGTCGCAACCGACGAAGCGGCGCAGGAACATCTCGGTGCGCCGCTCGGTAAGATACGGAGCAATCTGTGCCGTCTGTTGGACAGCGGCGCCAACATGATACTGCGTTGTCCGATCATCCCTAATGTAAACGATACGGCGATGCATTTTGAAAGCATCGCCGCCCTATTAGAGAACTATTCGACACTCACGGCCGAGTTGTTGCCGTACCACGACTTTGGCGTAGGGAAAAGCACACAGATCGGGCGCACTTCCCCTAAATTCATCACACCTGCCAAAGAGCAAAAAGAACAGTGGCTTGCATTTTTTCGGTCGCGTTACGGTGAACGTGTCCGCATACAATAATCGTTTTCATCCCATAGTCATAACAAAACAAGGGAAAGCGAACAATCGCTTTCCCTTGTTTTTTCTATAAACTTTTCCGTGTGCGGACCGCTTAAGCAGAGGAGGCGCATCCGAACACGCCGCAAAGCGGGATATTTCGGGGTCTTTTGCTTCACCCGCGCTTGCCCTATTGGGCAAACCACACGGGGTTTATACCGTTTCCTCCGCGCGGCTCAGGAAATGCTGCAGTTGCGGTGTCTTCGGGTTGCCGAACAGTTCTTCGGGTGCGCCCATCTCCGCGATCACGCCGTCCGCCATAAAGATGACCACGTCTGCCACACTGCGGGCAAACTCCATTTCGTGGGTGACCACCACCATGGTGCTGTCCGCGCCTTTCAAGCCGCGGATCACGCGGAGTACTTCCCCCGTGAGTTCGGGATCCAGTGCCGAGGTCGGCTCGTCAAAGCAAAGCACGTCGGGGTCCATACCCAGTGCGCGGGCGATCGCCACCCGCTGTTGCTGACCGCCCGACAATTCGCACGGATACGCATCGCGGCGGTTTTCCAGTCCCACGCGACGAAGCAACCCTTCGGCACGGGCGTTGATCTCTTCCGTGCGGCGATCCCGTACCGCATGCCGTGCGGCACGCGGCAGAGCACGCAACTCCTCTTTCAGCGCCAGCGTGGGTGCCAAGGTGAGGTTTTGCATCACGGTATACTGCGGAAACAGATTAAACTGCTGAAACACCAGGCCGAAATGCAACCGCCGACGGCGCAACTCTGCATCCGACGGCGCAGGGGCGGCGGCATCGATCAACACCTCGCCGTTCACGGCGATGGTGCCGCTGTCGGGGGTAACGAGTGAATTCAGGCACCGCAGTAAGGTGGTCTTACCACTGCCCGACGAGCCGATGATGGCGAGCACGTCGCCCTTCTCAAGTGAGAAGGAGATATCCCGCAACACCGCCGTTTGTCCGTAAGACTTCGACAGTCCGTTTACTTCCAAAAACGCCATACGTCACCCCTCCTCACTGCCAACGGCTGAGCCGTTTTTCACACTGACGGAAGATCACCGTCAAGATACCCGTAAACAGCAGGAAGAAGACGCCCGCATAAAACGGCGGCCACAAAATACCTTGCTGTTTGGTCAGGTTATCGGCATACCAGATGATCTCCAGCACGCTGATGGTGCGGGCCAGCGAGGTATCCTTCACCAGGGTGATGATCTCGTTGCTCATGGGAGGCAGAATGTTTTTTACCACCTGCAACAAGGTCACGCGGAAAAAGATGTCGCGTTTGGTCATACCGAGCACTTGCCCCGCCTCATATTGACCGACCGACACGCTTTCGATACCGCCGCGGAAGATCTCACTGAAATAACAAGCGTAGTTGATAATGAAGGCGATGACCGCCGCCATAAATCGGTCGATCACCTGCCAGGATGCCAGCCACGTGATAAACCAATTGCTTGCCGCCTGCTCTCGCGCCCACACGCCGACCATACCCGGCACGTAAAACACCACGATCAATTGCAGCATCAGCGGCGTGCCGCGGATCACCCAGACCACAAAGCGGCACAGCCAACGAAGCGGCAAAAATTTACTGCGGGAACCGAAACTGACGATCAGCCCGAGCGGCAACGAGAACACCAACGTGAGCGCAAACAGTTCGAGCGTTTTGGCAAAGCCACGCAGCAGCTCCAAAGTTACTGTCCAGAACATAGGGAAAGATTTCCTTTCGTGAAAGGAACTGCCGCATCCGATCGTTTTGCACTATCCCTCCGACTTTTTCGTGGCTCTGCCACGAAAAACCCACCTCCCCTGACAAGGGGAGGCAGGTTTTGTGTTCTTCGTTTGTGCAAACGCCTGTAATGCGACGTTCCTTCTTGATTTTACGGAGAAATTAGTCGGCGATCGCCACGTCGTACTTCTTGCTGAGCTGGGCGAGCGTGCCGTCGGTCTTGTAGGTCTTGATGATCTCGTTCATCTTCGCAGTGAGCTCGCTGCCCTTCTTGAACGCGATGCCGTACTCCTCTTCCGCGAGTTCTTCCGCCACGACCAAGTTGGCATAGTTGCCGTCTGCAACCAGCATATTATTCGCCATCGTGATATCGATGAGGCAAGCCTCAGAAGCGCCCGACTTCACTTCAGTCAGCGCGTCGATCTGCGTCTTCACGGGGGTGTAGGCGATGTTCATCTCGTCCAAGATACCTGCCGCCGCGCCGCCGTTTTCGACAGCGATGTTCAGCGTCTTCAGCGTATCCGCCGTGTAGGTCGCCTTCAGATCCTTGTTCACGACCACGACCTGCGCGTTCTTCGCATAGGGATCCGTCACGTCGGCACCCACCTTGATATCATCAGTGATGGTCATACCGTTCCAGATGCAATCGATCGCGCCGGATGCCAGCTCGTTCAACTTGTTATCCCAATCGATGATGATGAATTCGACATCGTCATAACCGAGGTCTTTCGCTGCCTTCTCGGCGAATTCGGTGTCAAAACCGGTCCACTCACCCTTGTCGTCCTTGTAGTTCATCGGCGCATACTCGGTCATACCGACCTTCAGCACGTTCTTCTTGCCGCAACCGGTGAACGCCATCATACCGAAGCAGAGCACCACTGCCAAAACCAAAGCCAACATCCGTTTCATAACTAAAAACCCTCTTTCAAAATTTGCCCCTTTTTGAGGACGTTTTCCACATTATACCACACCTTTTGTGATAATGCAATACCCAATTAGCACATTAGCGCACTAAAATTTAAAGGCTCTGTCCCAATACACGGTTGATAACAGAGCATTTTACATTTCTTTACATCACAGAAGAGGCGCCCGCATGGACGCCTCTTAATCTTTGTTTCCCATATATTGACTTGTCTGCTATTTCGTTTTATAATTCTTTTGCCCATTCGTGTCCGATCACGAGGGTAAGGAGGTATCGCTTTGTTCTTCGAAGCAATGTTTCACTTGCCCGTCTCTGAAGTAATGCCAATGCGAGGGCAAGGGCGATAAAATCGCTTGTTGCAGAACCCACCTGCTAAAGTGCGGTCGCCTTGGGTAAGATGGGATATTCACATCATATCTATAACATTTGTGGTATCTCTGCGCGCAAATCTACAAGGAGAAAAAGGAGTAAATGAGCAGAAGGTGTAGCAACTGCTCGGCCACAATTATTATTGCACCAAGGTTCAGGGAAAACAAATATGGGAAAAGACTACCGATGTGATGTGCTCGGTAGTCTTTTTATATTGACATTTATTTGAAATTATTCTATAATATGTTCGCTACACAATTACATATTTAATCTCGCTTATGGGAAAATACTTTGGTAAAAAGTGTTTTCTCTCTTTTACCTGTACCATAAGTGGGAAAGTAATTGTGTAGCAACAATGAGGGAGACCGCTTTTTCGAGTGTGTTCCTTCATTGGAACACACTTTTTTTATTTTCGGAGGGAAAACAATGAAAAAACTTGTCTCACTGCTTGCCGCAATTCTGCTCATGCTCTCGATTGTTGGATGTAGTCAGCCAGCAAAACCGACTGAATCTAATACAACATCGTCAAGTACCACTACGACCACCGCTACAAACACGCCTACATCCATTTCCACTACAACGACTCAAACTACAACTATCAAGCCGACCACTACAACGACTCAAACAACAACTATCAAGCCGACCACTACAACGACTCAAACAACAACCACCACAACAACTCAAGAAAAGACAACTACTACCCAAAAGTCTACTACTACGACCACCGTCAAAAAACCAACCACCACAACCATTAAAACGACAACTACTACAAAAGCGCCAACCACTACAACGACAACCGCGCACACTCATACTTATTCCGATTGGAAAATCACTAAGGCGGCAACGTGTTCCGCAGAGGGTGTAGAAGAGCGGGTTTGTTCTTGCGGTGAAAAAGAAACTCAAACCGTTTCAAAAACCAACCACAATTATGAAGATAGTTTTTGTAAAATATGCGATGCGTATAATGGACCAGCCCTTTCGTTCACAAGCAATGGTGACGGAACATGTTATGTCTCTGGTATTGGTCAATGTACAGAATCCACAATAAGCATACCAACAAAGAGTCCTTTGAAAGATGTTGTTGTTTCTATCGGACAATCTGCTTTCAAAGATACTAATATATCAAATATTATAATACCAAACACTATTAAAACAATCGATGACTATGCTTTTGACGGCTGTTCAAATTTAGTGTCAATAAAACTCCCAAATAGCATAGAATATATAGGCAGATTCGCTTTTAGTGATTGTTCTGCGTTGCAAAACATTGAAATACCAACATTAAGCTCTGTGGGTGCAAGCGTTTTTGATGGTTGTTCTTCGCTAGAAAGTATTACACTCCCCAATGGCCTCTCTGCCATACCAGGTAGTTTTTTCAAAGATTGTAGCTCATTAAAAACGGTGACACTCCCCAATTCTATTACAGCAATTCGTAGCGCCGCTTTCCAAGGATGTTCCTCACTTCAAAGTATAGATATTCCAAGTCGAGTTACTCAAATTGGTGTAAATGCTTTCTCTTTTTGTGATTCATTAACAGAAATTACAATCCCGTCAAGCGTTACACAAATTGACTCATGTGCGTTTGCCTCTTGTATGAGATTGAGAAGAATCTATATTTTAAACAGTTCGTGTAGCATCGCATCTAACGGCGGAATGGGATACACGATTGAAGACACGGTTACTATTTACGGACATTATTATTCAACCGCATATTATTGGGCTAATGCAAACGGCAACAAATTTGTTGCATTGTAAACATTGACATTTTCACATTACCGCATTATAATACTGTTTGCCATAATTCTTTCCTCCTTCACGAAAGGAGGTGATAAGCAATGGTTAAGACTAAGGTCAAGATTAAACGAAAAACCAAGGTTAAGGGTACTGTGCGTATCCGCCACCGCTAATCAGAATATGTGTGAGGGCAACCTCCATATGCCCTCTTTTCGGCCGCCCTTCGGGGCGGTTCTTTTTGTTTTTTATGCCGATGTTGGTAAATTGTCACGCTCTGAAATTTGTTTACAAGTCACCTGCTTTGTAGTTGTCAAGACGAAGCGTAGTAAGATCTGTCTCTTTTCCGCCTCGGTCTCTCTTGCATAGTTTACAAAGTTGTGCCAGATTAGATAATTATTTAAGTATTTGGTAGAAACTCCGTTGAAGTTTTGCATAAACTTCTTGAGTCTGCTGTGATAATTGTTGATGTGCTGAATGTGGTAAATACCGCTCTTGGCTTTACCACCTTTAAGTTGTACGAACTTTAAATTGGTTTTATCGGCAAACTTAACATATGCGCTTGCCTTGTCTGTTACGATTGTAGAATCTTCATCTATTCTACCGTCAAACATGCCAATCAGGCTATCAGTAGTTATTCTGCCAAGATTTGCAGTTTTTGAGATGGACAAACCATTTCTGTTAACCGCACAAGGAACACACACCTGCTCACGAGAAAGTCCACGTGTATGGGTTTCGCCACCTCTTTTGTGTGCCTCTCTGGGCATTACAAAAGTTTTACTATACTTATGATTCCCCTTGTACGATACTGCGAAAAAAGTTTCGTCTGCCTCTACAATGCCGTTTAGGGTAACATTGTCTGCCATATTTTGAAGTGCATCTAAAATCTTGTGCCGCCAATAGAACGCCGTGTTACGATGAATGCCACAGATTTCTGCGGTTTTTCTTATCGATAGCCCTTGCATCATACAAGAAATATACTGTTCCCATACGGAGAGATCTTTCTTTGTGCCTGCAACGATAGAATTTGTTGTTACCACAAAAGACTTGTGACAATCACGACAAATAAAGCGCTGCGTGCCGTCAGCTCTGTGACCATTGCGAACAACAGATACACTTCCGCAAATAGGACAGACTCTGCCGTTTGCAAAGCGTTCATTTGATACAAATTGCTCAATGTTGAGCGAGTTTACAAAAGTCGAACTTAGAAGTATAGACCTGAGGTGACTTTGATCGGCAACAGAGAGTTGACTAATTGACTTGAGAATATCATTGACAGTAGACATGCTGTTACACCTTTCTATGTTTCTGTCATTATTTTACCATATTTGTCGCATTTTGTCAACCATAGATTGTGACAGTTTACGGGTTGTTTACAACTTACCGTTTGTCAATATCAACTATTTGTTGTGACATAGCCAATTTAAAAAATTTCGGTTGCGCCGGCCCGCGGGGTGTGGTATACTGATTCTTAGCGGTACCTCCCCCCTCTCAGCCTCGCTTAAGGGGCGAGCCAAGGGGATTATTCACCGCCAAAGTTTAGGGGGACGATTATGAACAACCAATTTTACGCCGTACTTTCGCGTATGAAATACATTTCCCGTTGGGCGCTGATGCGCAACACCCGCGGCGAGTCGGTACACGAGCATTCCTTTGACGTGGCGGTACTGGCGCACGCGCTGGCCGAACTGCATAACCGCCGTTTCGGCGGGCAGGTGAACGTGGAGCGATGCGTGTTGCAAGCGATGTACCACGACGCACCCGAGATCTTCACGGGCGATATGCCCACCCCCGTGAAATACGATAACGACGATATCCGCCGTGCGTACCAACAAGTCGAGCGGCTATCGGCCGAAAAACTCTTGGCAATGTTGCCCCGCGACCTCGACGAGGTCTACCGCCCCTTGCTTTTACCCGACGAGGAAAGCGAAGAAGCGCGCATCGTAAAGGCGGCGGATAAGATCTCCGCCCTCTTGAAATGTGTGGAAGAACTCGGGCAGGGCAACCGCGAGTTTGCGAGTGCCCGCCGCACGTTGGAAGCGGCGGTGCGAGGGATGAAACTCCCCGCGGCGGACTGTTTCCTGGAAGAATTCCTGCCCGCGTTTGAATTGACGCTCGACGAGCAAGGTTAAAAGAACCCGTTCACGGAAGATTCCGTGAACGGGTTCTTTTATTATCTTGGGAAACGGTTTTTGTATTCCTGACTCATTTTATTCATACGACCGGTCAACCAACCGTCCAAATGATCGATAAATAAGCCATATTCGTTGCCCTCGTAGATCTCCAACATACTCTCGCTCGTGAGGTTTTCGGGATTGTAGAGGACGTGCTTCTTCAGAATATCCCACCGTTCGAAGTTGTAGATGCGGCTCTTCTCGATCAGCTTCTGATAGCCTTCAAAGGTATCATACCAATCCAGCGTATTCACCGTAAAGTTCTGCCACGCACGTTGCAACGCGGCACGACCGTTGTCGGTGTTAAACGCCGCCCAACACCAACGGGAGTTCAGCACGTTGCCCACGTTCTTGTTATCCCAGTACGAGCAGTTGCCCGACGAGCGGTCGAAGTCCCACGCGGGGCCGAAGGTGAACTTGCCGTCCGCGTCCTTATACATATACACGCTGGAATGGAAGGTGGAGTCGGTGTTGTCCATCATCTCCTGCGTGAGTGCCCACGCGGCGAAGGAATCGAGATCCAGCATGTCGTAGATCACATTATGGTTGCCCGCCGCCAGTGCGGAATCCAGCTCGCGCACCTTTTGGAAGATGTACTCCCGCATGGCGGGGTTGTGGTTCAAGTTTTCGGTGGAGGGCTTCTTCACCGTTACCCACTTGCCAAGATACGGCACTTTAAAGAAGGTCTCGTCGGTATCGGGGTTATAGAACACGAAGTCCCCCACGGTCACGCCTGCTGCGTGATCGAAGTAGCCGTACTCATACCGTTGCCAGCCCGCCGCAGCAAGCGTTTGCCACGTTTCCCCAATGTACGGATCAAACACACCGACGTTTTCGAGCAGACCGCCCGCATTGGTCTCCACCACGTGCGCGTCAAATTCCAAGAGATAGCCGACCTGATCCGCCGCGAGATCCACAAAGTCCTTGTCGGTCGGTTTTTCCACGTCGGTGATGTTCACACGGTCGGGCTCGATCTCGATCTTTTCGGTGAGGTTATAGGTGCCCCAGTATTTCCCGTCGATCCACATATCCACGGGGCGCACCTGCATCACGACCGGCACCCCCGCCGCGGTGGCGAAGTAATACCCCATCGCGTTGCGGAGCAAGGTCTTGTCTTCGTAGTTTGCCACCAACGCCCAGTTCTTGGATGCCGCCATATCGAGCAGGGCCGTCTTTTTATCCAGTTTCAGGGTATAACTCTTTTTCTCGTCCAACAGCCAACTGGAATTGCCGCGCCCTTTGATGGTGCACGCCACAAGCACGGGAGTTTCCTGTGCATAATCGCACACCGCGCTGTCACCGCCGCCGAGATAGAAATTACCCGCCGTGTACTCTTCCTTTTGAATCGCGTCCGCACCCGCGTACCCGTTCAAGGTGACCGCCATCGACGGCAGACCGGTGTCGAGCGTCTGCACCTTCACCGTCACCTCGTGGGACGTACCGTTTTGGGACATGAGCGTCAACACAAGCGGTGCAGAAAGGTCAAGCACCGTGATATCCGACTGCACGGGGGCACCGCCTGCCGTGACCGACTTGCCGTAATAGGTGAAAGTCGGGATCAGCGCGGTGGTGTCCACGCCCGCGGGGAGTACCGCCGTGAGGACATCGCCGCCGTCGTACAACGCCACGTTAAAGGGCAGGCCTGCGTTCAGCTCGGTGGTCAGTGCAAAATAGCCGAAGCGGGCGGTCGTACCTTCCACCACGGGCGGAGTGTCCTCCGTCAGTTCGTCCAGCGTAGCAAACGGCGTACCCGCCGCTTCACTGTTGGGCGAGATCATATCGGCAGGGAACTTGTCGATCTTCTTCACCGCATATTGCAAGATCAAACGGGCGTCGGTAGAATCCACCGTGCCGCTGCCGTCCACGTCGGCAGCATCGAGTGCCGCCAGCGTATCGATCTTTTTCACGGCGTATTGCAACACCAAACGGGCGTCGGTGGAATCCACCTTGCCGTCGTCGTTCACGTCACCGATCACGGCGGCGCCGGCACCGACCGACACGCCCACGGCACCGCTCACCAGCACGAGAATGAACGCCAAAAATAAAGCCAAACTACGTTTCATTGG
>CAZESL010000047.1:0-18475 GCA_964515215.1 uncultured Eubacteriales bacterium | reverse complement strand
GCGTGAATAAAGGCGCGGCAGAAACCGCAAATAGTTCAACTCCCGCCAGCCTAACCAAACACGCACCCACTTCACCCTTTCGGCATACTATGGAATACGCGGCGAGGGCGGGCGAGGAGGGATCGCCGTGCGAAGGGGGAGAGGCGAATGGCAGAAACACTCGGAACGGTGGCGGTATTGCTGCTCGCGGTGTACGGTTTGATGGAAGGAATACGCCGCCTTACGACACGTCTTTTGTATCCGCCGTGCGGCGAGGGCGGTGTGTGCGTGCTGTGGTTTCGCGGTCATCGGGAAGACGCGGAATTCGCGGTGCGGTGTGCGGCGGCACAGTGCCGCGGGCGTATACCGATCTGTGCGGTGGAAACGGATACCGACGAAGAGACCCATGCGGTGTTGGAAGCGACCTGCCGCGCGGTGCGCGGTGCAGAGTTGTTCACCCCCGCGACCTTTTGCGAGCGATTTTTTTAAAAAACCGCAAAAATCCCGTTTACAATACGCGAAAACGGTGGTATAATCAAAATGCGAATATATGTTCTTTGGAGTAAACGGCGTATGGATGAACAACACGGGCGCACAATGGAAGGGACCGTGGAACGGGTCGTGTTTCGTAACGGCCAAAACGGATGGACGGTGCTGGACGTCAGCGCCGCCGGCGGTCTACATAAAGTCGTGGGCGTCATGCCCGACGTACAGACGGGTGAGACGGTGAAACTGCAGGGCGAATGGGTGGATCACCCGCAATTCGGTGTGCAGTTTCGCGCGGACAGCTACGAGCACTCCCTGCCGCAGGATGCGGACGGGGTGCTTCGCTATTTGTCTTCGGGTGCCATTAAAGGGGTGGGCGTTGCCACCGCCACCGCCATTGTGAAGAAGTTCGGGGAGGACACCATCCGCATTTTGGAACAGGAGCCGATGCGGCTGAAAGAGATCCGCGGCATCACCGCCGCCCGTGCCGCCGCCATCGGCAAGGAGTTTGCCGCCCAGTTCGGTCTGCGGGAAGTGATCCTGGCGTTTTCGGGGTACGGGCTGACCGCCAACGAGGCGATGCGCTGTTGGAAAAAATGGGGACGCGCCACGGTGGATACCATCCGCGAAAATCCATATAATCTGTGTGAGCATTCCCTCTATATCGGGTTTGAACGCGCCAATGAGATCGCCGCCCGTATGGATATCGCGGCGGAGGATCCGCGCCGTGTGGAAGCGGGCGTGTTGTACGTACTCCGCCACAACAGCGGCAACGGGCACACCTGCCTGCCGTTTGAAAAGCTGGTCACCGTCACGGCAGGTCTGCTCGGTGTCGAAGCCGAAGGGGTGCAGGATGCCGCCGAACGGCTCGTTTCGCGGGCGGCCCTCAAAGAGGAGACCATCGACGAGGTACGCTTTTTGTTTTTGCCGCACTATCACCGTGCCGAGCGGTATATCGCCGCCCGTATGCGGCTGATGTCCACCTTCCCGCAGGAGACCGATTCCGACGTGGAGTCCCGCATCGACCGCTTGGAAAAGAAATACCGCATACAGTACGAAACCAAACAGCGCGTGGCGATCCGTCACGCGATCTCGCGCGGGTCGCTCATTCTGACGGGCGGCCCCGGCACGGGCAAGACCACCGTGCTCAAAGCCATCATTACCCTGCTGGAGCAAATGGGGCACACCGTGGCGGTCGCCGCCCCGACGGGGCGTGCCGCCAAACGCATCGGTGAACTCACGGGGCGGGAGGCGAAGACCTTGCACCGTCTGCTGGAAGTGCAGTGGACGGAGGAGGACGAGCCCGTGTTCCTGCGTAACGAAAAAGACCCGCTGGATGTGGATGCACTGGTGATCGACGAGTTGTCGATGGTGGACGTGCCGCTGTTTGAAAGCACCCTGCGCGCCCTCAAAACAGGGTGCCGTCTGGTACTGGTGGGGGATACCGACCAGTTGCCCGCCGTGGGTGCGGGGTGCGTGCTTCAAGACCTCATTGCGGGGGACGTGTTACCCGTGGTGCAGTTGACCGAAGTGTTCCGCCAGGCGATGGAAAGCCGCATCGTCCAAAATGCGCACCGTATCGTGAAAGGGCAGATGCCCACACTGGGCGAGCGGGATGGGGACTTTTTCTTCCTCTCCCGTCCCACTGCCGTGGATACGGTGGAAACGATACTGGACCTGTGTGCCCGCCGCTTGCCGACGAAATACAACTACACGATTTGGGAAAACATCCAGATCCTGTGTCCCGGACGTAAAGGGGCGCTCGGTACGCGGGAATTGAACGCGCATCTGCAAGCCTTGCTCAATCCGCCTGCCGACGATAAGCGGGAGATCGTGATCGAAGGAGTTACCTTGCGCGAAGGGGACAAGGTGATGCATGTAAAAAATAACTACGATATTCCGTGGACACGGGACGACGGCGAGATGGCGAGCGGTGTGTTCAACGGCGATATCGGTCGATTGACCTGCGTGGATACCGCTGAGGGTACGCTGACGGTACGGTACGACGACCGCGAAGCGTTGTACAACCGCAAAGATGCCGCCGATCTGGAACCTGCGTATGCCGTGACGGTACACAAAAGTCAGGGCAGTGAGTTTGATGCGGTGGTGATGCCCGTATTTTCGGGTGTGCCGCAACTGACCTACCGCAATCTTCTGTATACCGCCGTGACCCGTGCGAAATCGTTGCTGATCCTGGTGGGCAGTGCCGAAACGGTACACCGTATGGTGGAAAACGACCGCAAAACGTTGCGGTATACGGGACTTCGACACTTTCTTTTGAGCACCGAGGTGAGCACACCGTGGGCATGACGGTGGGACGGCGGCTCATGGCGATCTTCTTTCCTGAACGGTGTGCCGCTTGCGGGGACGTGATCGTGGCGGGCGAGGGTCTGTGTTCCGTCTGCCGCAATACGATGCCGCGCATCGGTGTGCCCGTCTGTCCGCTGTGCGGGCTCGAAAAGGAATGGTGCGATTGCAAACGCCGTCGCCGTCATTACGAGCGGGTGGTGGCACCGTGGTATTACGACGGCAAAGGGAAAGACGCCGTACTGCGCATGAAAGCAAGCGGCGATCCCGTGGCCGTGTCTTTCTTTGCCGAAGAATTGGCGGACACCGTGCGGCAATACTATGAAGAGATCCCGTTTGACGGGGTGGTGTTCGTGCCGTGTACCCGCCGTGAGCGGCGTCGCCGTGGGTATAATCCCGGTGAAATGGTCGCCCGTGCGACGGCAAAGGCGCTGGAGTTGCCATTGTGGCCGTGTCTTACGAAACTGATAGACACGCCGTCGCAAAAGACGCTGTCTGCCGAACGGCGCACGGGGAATCTGCTCGGTGTATTTGACGTTGTCGACGAGTTGGTGGCGGACAAGACGTTGTTGCTGGTGGATGACGTGGTGACGACGGGTGCTACGCTCGATGAATGTGCAAAAATGCTGAAGATATACGGTGCCCGTGCGGTATACGCCGCGACGGTCGCCGCTACGCGAAAACAAAAGGAGTGAAACACAAATGGCGATGGGGCTTGGGATCGATATAGGCACGGCACAGGTGGTGATCGCGACTTCGACGGGCGAGGTGGTACTGCGTGAGCCGTCGGTCATTGCGGTGAGCCGTGCCAACGGGCGGGTACTCGCCTGCGGTCAAAAGGCCCACGCCATGCTCGGACGCAATCCCGAATCGGTCGCCGTGATCCGTCCCATTCAGAAAGGTGTTATCTCCGACTACGGATATGCCGAGACGATGCTCCGTCACTTCGTGCGCCGCGTGTGCAGTTACAAAGTTATTAAGCCGAATACTGCCGTGACACAACCCTCCACCGTGACCGAAGTGGAAGAACGCTCACTGGTGGAAGCGGTGTCTGCGGCGGGCGTGCGCCGCGTGATGCTGATGGAAAAAGCGGTGGCGGCGCTCATCGGTACGGGTATCGACGTCACTGCGCCCGAAGGGCGTATGGTGGTGGATATGGGTGCCGGTACGACCGACGTTGCCGTAGTCTCCCTTTCGGGGGTGGCGGCATCGCATTCGCTCCGTGTCGGCGGCGACGATCTGGACGAAGCGATCGTGCGCTATGTGCGCGGGAAATACAACCACGTGATCGGTCATTCCACTGCGGAATGGCTGAAGTGCGAACTCGGCAGGGTGTTGCCGACAGCCGATGACGAATGGCGCGAGGTAAAGGGGCGTGCGGCGTATACGGGCCTGCCCGCGATACAGCGGGTGACGGCGGGTGACGTGCGCCGCGCTATTGAAGAACCTGTGAGCCGTATGCTGTTCACCATCACCCGTACGATGGAGGAGACGTTGCCTGACCTTGCGGGCGACGTGTTGCGTGACGGTATGATCCTTGTCGGCGGCACGGCAGGGCTCGGCGGCCTTCCCGAGCGTATTACCGCCGAGACGGGCATTCCCTGCCGTGTAGCGGAAAATCCGACAGAATGCGGTGCCAAGGGCGCGTATATTGCGCTCACCAATCCGAAAAAGCTATCAAACAGCGTATATAATGTCAGTCAGTTCGACCGACCTGACGAGTTATGGGGGTAAAAACATGACGATCCGTGAAAAATTGCAACTGGATTACGAGGGGTTGATCGCTCACGGCCCCGTCACCGTTGTCGCATTCGGCGACAGCGTGACGCACGGTGCGGTCGGTGAAGGGGAGATCGACTACGAAACGGTATATTGGAACCGTTTTCGGCAAAAACTACATGCCGTGAACAACTACGTTCCCGTGAACGTGATCAACGCGGGGATCGGCGGCATTACCGCTGCGGCATCACTCGGGCGGATGGACAGTCAGGTGCTGAAACACGAACCCGATCTGCTGATCGTCTGTTTCGGGCTGAATGACGTGAACGGTGAACTCGACACCTACCTCGCATCGCTGAAGGCGATCTTTGAGAAGGCGCAGGGACGAGGGATCGACACGGTGTTTATGACACCGAATATGCTCAACACCTACGTGGCGGAGGATACGCCGCGGCAACATTGGGAATATGCGCACGTCACCGCCGAAATGCAGGTGAGCGGGCGAATGGATCGGTATATCACCGCCGCCGCGGCACTGGCACGGGAGATGGGGGTCACCGTTTGTGATTGCTACGGCGCATGGAAGAAACTCAGCGAGACGGAAGATACCACGCTGTTATTAGCCAATCGCATCAACCACCCCACCCGCGAGATGCACGAACTGTTTGCCGAAATGTTATTTGACACCGTGATGGGAGAACAAGTGGAATGAAAGTTGCGTTTTTTGATGCCAAAGCATACGATAAACCGTCGTTTGAAGCGTACGGTGAAAAGGCGGGGATCCGCTTTACATTTTTCGAAACCAAGTTGACCGAAGATACCGTGGCACTGGCGCACGGGTGCGACGGCATTTGTGTGTTCGTGAACGACGAGGTGTCCGCCCCCGTGATCGATCGCTTGGTGGCAGCGGGATGCCGCTTTATTGCGTTGCGCTGTGCGGGTTACAACAACGTCGATCTCGCGTACTTGAACGGGCGCATCCCCGTGTTTCACGTGCCCGCGTATTCCCCGCATTCGGTGGCGGAACACGCCGTAGCGATGTTGCTCACCTCTATTCGCCGTATCCATAAGGCGTATATCCGCACCCGTGACTTTAACTTTAGTTTGAACGGCATGACCGGTTTCGATCTGCACGGCAAAACGGTCGGTGTGGTGGGCACGGGCAAGATCGGCCGTTGCTTTATCGATATCTGCCGCGGCTTCGGTATGCGGGTGTTGGCATACGACAAATATCCCGCCGATATCGAGGGCGTGGAATACGTGGATACCGACACGCTGTTTCGGAAAAGCGACGTGATCTCCCTGCATTGCCCGCTGACAAAGGAGACCTATCATATGATCGACGGCGCGGCTATCGAAAAGATGAAGCGCCGCGCCATGCTTATCAACACGTCCCGCGGTGCGCTGATCGACGCGGCGGCACTGCTTACGGCGATCAAAGAGCGCCGCATCGGCGGTGCGTGCCTCGACGTATACGAGGAGGAATCGGAATTCTTTTTTGAAGATTTCTCCAACCACATCGTGGAAGACGACGTGCTCACCCGTCTTATCTCGATGCCGAACGTCATTGTGACGTCTCACCAAGCGTTCCTCACCGAAGAAGCGCTGGACAATATCGCGGAAACGACCGTGCAGAACATTCAGGCGTTCCTTGACGGTACCCCGCAAAACGTGGTGAATAAATAACAAAACGGAGAGGAAAACTCATGCGTTCCTCTCCGTTTTCGTTTGTTTGTATTGCATTTTCCGCCATGCGAAAAAACCGTACAGATCGTTGATCAAAAAGACCGCGAAACACACCGTGATCGGAATGTAGGAGGGGTCCCTTTGCGATGCCAGCCACCATAAAAGAATGAGTATCACATCGTTGGCGGCATAGGCCAAAGCAAAAAAAGAATTGCGCCGAAAGGTGAGATATACCGCCAAAAACGAGGTGGTGACCGATAGGGTGCTCGGTAACAGATTGGCGGTGTGAAAGTGGCGGAGGATCGGGTAAAACAGCGCGGTCACACCGATCGAAGAGGCGATCAATGAAAGATAACCCGTGCGGTCAAACAGCAAAAAAGCGATAACGATGCACAGTAACGAACCGATCCACAGTGCGTATTCGCGTTTGGTGAAGTGAAACATACGATATCCTCCTAAAAACAAAAAAGCACTCGTAAACACGTCTTCAAAGACCTAACGACGTGTCGACGAATGCAACGGCATTCTCTACCCGGTGGCAGATGGTGTAAGTATAACAGAAAAATTTTAAAAAGTCAAGTTTTCTCTTCCCAATCGCGGACGGTTGTGCTATACTGCAATTAAAGGGGAGGGATGTACGTGAAGCAAAATTATCAAGCGGAGACCGACAGAGTGATCGCGAAACACCAAGCGGCGGGGGAGGTGCCTTCCCTGTTGCTTCACAGTTGTTGTGCCCCGTGCAGCAGTTACGTGCTGGAATATCTGTCGCAGTGCTTCGTGATCACGGTATTGTATTATAACCCCAATATCTATCCCGACGAAGAATACGTCCACCGCGCGAAAGAGCAACAGGAGTTCATCCGCCGCTTTCCCGCAAAGAATCCCATTCGCTTTGTGGAAGGTGCGTTTGATAACGACCGCTTTTACGAAACGGTGAAGGGACTGGAACGGGAGCCCGAAGGGGGCGAGCGCTGTTTTCGCTGTTACGAGATGCGTTTGCGCGAAGCGGCGGAGCAGGCGCGGGCGTTGGGGGCGGACTACTTTTGTACCACCCTTTCGATCAGTCCGCTGAAAAATGCGGAAAAACTGAACGAGATCGGCGAGCGGCTTTCGGCAGAATACGGAGTGCGGTATCTGCCCTCGGACTTCAAGAAGAAAAACGGTTACAAACGCTCGGTCGAGCTGTCACGCGAATACGGTATGTATCGGCAGGATTACTGCGGATGCGTGTTCTCAAGGAGAGAGCGAAATGAACATAACTTTGAGGGTGTGTGAATCACCGACGGGGAGTTTCGTGACCTTGCCCCGCGCAACATATTCCGCCTCACCATGAGTTACACCGCCCTATTTATGGCGGATTTGGATCTGAATACGATTTGGTAAAAAACAAGGGCAACGGTATGCAAAATACCGCTGCCCTCGCGCTTTTTATTTACGGGAAAGTATACAGTGTGCGGCTGTTGTCCGCAAAGGTAAGAAGCAGGGATTGTTCGTCCAAAATTGCCTGCGCTGTCACCGCTTGGGTGAGCGGTATCTCCCACGGAGAAAGCCAACCGACCGCTTCCAGTGAAAGACGTTTGACGGTGAATTGTGCGGCGGTCTGTTCAAAGTAGTACAGCGTGGCGGTATCGGCACGAAAAACGTCTTCGGCGCAATAGGTAAAGTCGGGAATGGGAGTGCGCACACCGCGACGTTTCAACACGGCTTCGGCGGTACCGTTTGCCGCGACCTGTATGCCGTATTCTCCCGTCAACGGGAGAAATCCGCCCCCGTTCTCACGGTAAGGGGTGGCTTGATACACGACGCTTGTCTCGCCGCTGCCCACGGCGTATGCGATACACCGTATGGTATCGTCAGCAAAACAGACGGTAAACAGCAGGGTGTCGTTATCTGCCCAAAAGCCGTCCCAACCGATCCAATCCGAGGGGAGTGGGAGTTCTTGGATGAGGAACGTGGCGTTGTCGTACACCATAGGTGGCAGATCTCCGCGCAGTAACAGATAACGCGTGCCGTCGGGCGAGAGCAGGGAGGAAGTCACGCCGTGAATGCCGTTTTCGGTCAGCGGATCGTGCAGGGCGCCCTTTTCGGTGTCATAGATCAAGTGATATCCCGCTTCCACACCCGTGGGCGGATACAGGAAAAAGTGTACACCGTCTGCCTGTACGGCGGCTTCCCACGGAGCGGTAGGATCAACGGGGGTGATGTGTACGGCATCTTGCCATTCCCACAGGAAAAAGTGCAGATCGTATTCCACGCGGCTTCCGTCTTCGTAATGTGTCGTATACGCTTCGCGTACGATCCGTTGCGTGGGGGTGACGGGTGTGGCGTTCAGCACTTGCAAGGTGTTTTCAACGATGCGGATCAACAAGCCGTCCTGTACCGTGCAGTCGGACGGTACGGCGGTGGTGGTGAATGTCGATGTCGGCGGTGTGTTTGGTGGATGTTCTAATTTGATCGCACAGGAAGAACAGAGCAAAAGTAAGACCAATACGAACGGGAACAGTCTTTTCATACAATCGCCTCCTCTGATTTCATTATAACAACAAAAATCGGCGGGAGCAATATGGGAAGGTACACAAGAATATACGGCGTGTTTGTAGCATATTTCCTCCCGCACCCTCATACGATGGTACAAACATACTTTGGGAAAGCGGAGGAATCGGGGATGAACAATACCGAGATCTACAGGGATATCGCGACGCGCACGGGAGGCAGTGTGTACGTGGGGTGTGTCGGCCCCGTACGCACGGGCAAATCCACCTTTATCAAACGGTTTATGGACACGTTGGTGTTGCCGCACATCGCGGACGAACACAAACGCGAGCGGGCAACCGACGAACTGCCGCAATCCGCCGCGGGACGTACTATCATGACCACCGAGCCGAAATTCATACCCGAAGAGGCGGTGGGGATCACGCTGGACGGAGATGCCGCTCTTTCGGTACGCATGATCGACTGCGTGGGGTACGTGGTACCCTCAGCCAAAGGGTACATCGAAGACAACGCACCGCGCATGGTCAAAACGCCGTGGTTTGAAGAGGAGATACCCTTCAATATGGCGGCGGAACTCGGCACGCAAAAGGTGATCAACGAACATTCCACCATCGGTCTCGTCATCACTACCGACGGCAGTATCACCGATATCCCGCGGGAAGAATACGCCGAAGCGGAAGCACGGGTGATACACGAATTGCAGGAACTCCGCAAACCTTTTGCCGTGTTGCTCAATTCCACCCATCCGCACAGCAGCGAAACGGGGGCGCTCTGCGAGGAGATGAGCGAGCGGTACGGTGTGCCGATCTGTGCGGTGGACTGTATGCACATGACCGAAGAAGAACTGGCGCACATTTTGGAAACGGTGTTGCTTGCGTTCCCCGTGCGGGAGATCGGTGTGGAACTTCCGCGTTGGCTGACCGCTCTGCCTGCGGCACATCCCGTACGGCGTGCGCTGTTCGACCGTGCCCGTGCGGCGGCGGGAAACCTGCATTGTTTGCGTGACCTGCCGCTTCTTACCGAAGCACTGGCGGGAAGCGAATACGTGGAACGCGCACAAGTGGTATCCCGCGCACTCGGCGAGGGGAGTGCCACCGTCACGGCGGCGGTAAGCCCTGAACTGTTTTACCGCGTGCTCGGTGAGGTGACGGGGATCCACGTGGCGGACGAGGCGGCGCTGATGACCACCATGCGGGAACTGGCGGCGGTGAAAGCACGGTTTGACAAATTCCGCGGTGCACTGGAATCGGTGGAGGCAACGGGCTACGGCATCGTGATGCCCGATATGGGCGAAATGACCTTGGAAGAGCCGGAGATCATCCGTCAAAGCGGACGGTACGGGGTGCGTCTGCGGGCGTCTGCCCCCTCTATTCACCTGATGCGGGCGGACATTCACACCGAAGTGTCGCCTATCGTCGGTTCGGAAAAACAATCGGAAGAACTGGTCAGTTATCTTCTGCGTGAATTCGAGGAAGACCCCTCCCGCATTTGGGACTCCAACATTTTCGGCACCTCGCTGTATGGGCTGGTCAACGAAGGGCTGCACAACAAACTGGCCCGTATGCCCGACGATGCCCGTCAAAAGATGAAAGAAACGGTCGAACGCATCATCAACGAAGGGTGCAGCGGATTGATATGTATCCTGGTATGAGAAAGCGCGAAAAGACGGAAGAAAAACCGCGCCGTCGCTTGGCTACAGGCATTGGCTTGCTGGCGGTACAGAGTGTGTCGTGCGCGGTAGTGGTACTCACCGTGTTGGTCATACGGTTGGTGAGCGGAAATCTGTTTTCACAACTTGCCGCCTATTTCCGTGAGGCGATGCGGGAGAACACCCTCACCGCCGCGATCCACGCGCTGTGGGAAGAAGAACTCTCCTTTGAGGAGTCGGATGTTTAGCGTGCAGTTTGGCGGCACCCGCTGGAGTTTGGGGGTGCCGTTTTTGCTGTTGCTCACGCTGTTGCTTACGTTGGACAAGAGCGGTACGGCATTGCTCTGTCTGTTGGCTTCGTTTCTGCACGAAGGCGGGCATATCGCGGCACTGCTCTTTGCGGGACGTCCGCCGAAAGCGGTAGCGGTAGGCGCGTGCGGTATTCGGCTGATACCCCATGCACGTCCGCTCGGTGTCGGACGGCAAGCGGCGGTATTGCTGGCGGGCCCCTTGGTGAACCTGTTTTTGGCGGGGGTGTTTGCCGCCTTTCACTGTGCGCCCGCGGCGGTAGCGACGCATGCCGTGCTCGGCGCGTTCAATCTGCTACCTGTCGAAGCGCTGGACGGCGGACAATTGCTCGGCTGTTTTTTACCAACGCGGGCGGTGCGGTGGATATCGGTCGCCGTGCTGTTGCCGCTTGCGACACTCGGGTTTTGGCTGTTTTTGCGGTATTATAATCCTTCGCTTTGTCTGGTGTGCGGCTATTTGGTCGCCCGCTTGTTTTCGCATGAACGGATTTGACTTGAAAAACCGTATAAAGTGTGGTAAAATGCTGAAAGATGTTGTAAAGCGAGGAACGATATATGACCTATCAATTGGACGATATGCTGCTTCGGGTGCAAAAACCCGGACGGTATGCGGGCGGTGAACTGAACAGCGTGGTGAAGGACCTTAAAAACGTCGCGGTACGCTTTGCCTTCTGTTTTCCCGACCTGTACGAGGTGGGGATGTCCCATCTCGGTATGAAGATACTGTACAGCCAGTTCAACAGCGTAGAAGACGTGTGGTGCGAGCGGGTGTTTGCACCCGACCTCGATATGGAAGCGGAAATGAAGGCGAACGGGGTGCGCCTGTTCGGTCTGGAAAGCCGTGATCCCATTGACACGTTTGATTTCGTCGGCTTCACGTTGCAATACGAAATGAGTTATCCCGCCCTCTTGCATATGCTGGACTTGGCGGGTCTGCCGCTTCGCGCGGCCGATCGTGACGAGCGGTTCCCGCTGGTGGTGGCGGGCGGCCCGTGTGCGTGTAACCCTGAACCGCTGGCGGATTTTATCGACGTCTTCTTCCTCGGTGAAGGGGAAGAGGTGGATCTGGAAGTCATTGACCTCTACCGTCGCATGAAAGCGGACGGTACCTATACGAAAGCCGCATTTCTGCGTGCGGCGGCACAGATCGAGGGGGTATACGTTCCGTCTCTCTACGACGTGACCTATCACGACGACGGTACCGTTGCGGCAGTCACCCCGCGTGACGGTGCGCCCGCCCGTGTGAAAAAACGCATCATCCGCGATCTGGATACGGTGTTTTATCCCGAGTCCTTCGTGGTACCGTACATCGACATCGTGCACGACCGTGCGGTGAGTGAGATCTTCCGCGGTTGTATTCGCGGTTGCCGTTTTTGTCAGGCGGGGTTCATCTACCGTCCCGTGCGGGAAAAATCGCCCGAGACCATCGACCGTCAAAGTTACGCGTTGTGTGAGTCTACGGGATACGAAGAGTTTTCGCTGTCGTCGCTCTCGACCAGCGATTACACCCAATTGGAAGAGTTGCTCGAACGCCTGCTCACGTGGACCGAAAAGGAGCAGACGAACATCAGCCTGCCCTCCCTTCGTGTGGACGGGTTTTCGGAAGAGCTTGCAAACAAACTGAACGTGTTGCGGCGCAGCGGTCTGACCTTTGCCCCCGAAGCGGGCTCCCAGCGTCTGCGTGACGTGATCAACAAAAACCTCACCGAAGAGGAGATACTCACCACGGCGGGCAAAGCGTTCAGCGGCGGGTGGACGTCGGTGAAACTCTATTTTATGAACGGTCTGCCCTGCGAGCGGGATGAGGACATCGTGGGGATCGCCGATCTTGCCCAACGGGTGGTGGATACCTACTTTGCCACCCCGAACCGCACCCACGGTAAAAACGGGGTGAACGTGTCGGTCAGCGTGTCTTGTTTCGTGCCGAAACCGCACACTCCGTTCCAGTGGGAGCCGCAGGACACGATGGAAGAACTGGAGCGCAAACAGCGCCTGCTCGTGGAAAGCGTGCACAGTAAGAAGATCTCGCTCAGTTGGCACGACGCGCAGGTGAGTTTTTTGGAAGCGGTGCTCGCCCGCGGCGACCGCCGCTTGGGGGCGGCATTGGAAGAGGGATTCCGTCGCGGATTTAATCTGGATTCCTGGTCGGAACATTTTAGCCTTGAAGGATGGCTGTCGGTACTTTCGGATTGCGGGTTAGACCCGGCGTTTTATGCCAACCGCCGCCGTGAATACAGTGAAGTGTTGCCGTGGGATCATTTGGATTACGGGGTGACCAAATCCTTCTTGCAAAAGGAAAACGAGTTGGCAAAAGCGGCGGCAACCACGCCGAATTGCCGCGAAAAATGCGCGGGCTGCGGTGCGGCTTGTTGGAAAGAGGGGGTGTGTGTCAATGGACGATAACGGTTTGATCCGGACTCCTTCGGGCGTGACCTTCCGCGTTATTCGTTTGCGCTTTTCCAAAACGGGGCGGGCGAAGTTTATCTCGCACCTCGATTTAAACCGCACCATGACGCGTGCCCTGCGCCGCGCCAAATTGCCGATCTGGTATACCGAAGGGTTTAACAAGCACCCGTACCTTACCTTTGCCGCGCCGCTGTCGCTCGGCTACGAAGGGCTTTCGGAGTATATGGATATCCGCTTGGTAGAGGATATGCCGCCGGAGGAGGTGCTCGCCGCCTTGAATGCGGCGATGCCCGAAGGGCTTTTGTTTGTTCATGCCGCTGAAGCGGTGAAGAAGCCTGCCGACCTTGCGGCGGCAACCTGGCGGATGACGGTGGGGTGTACCGCGGCGGAAGTAGAAGCGTTTTTGGCACAACCCTCCATCACGGTGGAAAAACGCACGAAGAAAAAGACCTTCAAAACGGTGGAACTGAAACCGTTACTGGATAACGTGGGAATAGAGGACGAGGACGACTATGCGATATTGACCCTCGACCTGCCGTGCAGTAACACCGAAACGGTGAATCCGTCACTGATCCTTACGGCGTTGCAGAGTTTCCTCGGTCGTGAGGTGCCGTCGCAGGTGCTTCGCCTGTGCCTGCGGGATACCGCGGGAGGGGTGTACAAATAATAGAACTGCCCGTAAGTGGGTTGGGGTTAGAGATTGGGAGAGAGCAAAGCCTCCCCTTGTCAGGGGAGGTGGATTTGGCGAAGCCAAAGACGGAGGGGTAGTTTGGCGGCACACGTAATTTTGTGCGTAGTAGTGGCACTCGTAATGAGTGCTCAACCGTAGAGAATGCCCAGCTCCCTTTACACAAGGGAGCCAAGGGTCACAGCACCTTTCAAGGTTCAAATGCATATTCACAAAACAAAAGGAGAGAATGCAATTCAACGTGCATTCTCTCCTTTTTTGTCCCTAACCCCAACTCGCTTACGGGTGGTTCCTTCACTTTTTTATTATCGCCAGTAAAACCAAGATGCCCATCACGCCGTCGAATACAATCCAAATGCTCAAAAACAACTTCCACCATATTGGATCCATAAGCAACGTGGGAATGGTGTGCGGCTGTGCTGCGATCAGACTGCACAGAACCGCGATCAGCATGAAACCGATGGTCATGAAGATGCTGAACAAGCCACCTATGCAAACAAATAAGTAGAAAAATAATTGCCAATACGAAATCGGAAAATCATTGACGGCCTCGCGTTCTTTCTTTGTGAGTTTCTGCTGCTCGGCTTTTTTTACGGCAATTTGTACGTGTTGGGCGAGTTCCTCTTCGCGTGAGAGATCGGGTTCAAACGAGAACGTATGGAAAAACTGCCGCCCTTTGACATAAAACAAGCAGGAATATATATCGGTTGCCGAGTTTTCGTCTTTCGGTAAGGCTGTTCCGCATGCAAACGTGATCGTCAAGCGGTCCGCGATACGACTTTCAGTACAATGTATGTGGTATGCCGCATGACTTTTGCCGCCTGCAAAACGCCCTGTTTTGGTAAAATTGGGATACGCACCCGCATACCCGTGAGACAGCATGAGGGATTGTATGCGATCACGTATATTTTGCAGGTCTTCACTCGATCCGTATACCGACTCTGCCGACGGATAACTATCCTGTGAGGCAACCAGAAGACTGTAAAGTTCTCGCCAGAGCGGTTCGTACCTGTCGGTATTGAGTGCCGTCATGAGTTGGTCAGTGAGGCGCTCTTTCCGCTTGGGGTCATTATAGTTCTTTTCCAACCGTTCCACCAGGGGCAGTATATCGTAAAAGCCGTACCGAGCAATGTGGGCTTTCAATTGCGGGAAGTTTGCCCCTTGATATTCCGTGGGAATACGCGCCCAATACGACAGCTTACCAAGTTCCGAGAGTAAGGGAAGCAGTGTGCGTTCCTGCTCGTTCAAACAGTTGTGAGGTAAAAAGTACTTATTCAGAATGTCGACGGCAATGGTTTGCAGATGCAGCCACGGTGCAGCAGCCAATTGTTGCTCGTCAGCACGTGTCAAGGTTATGTTTACACAGGCATCGGTGAAGCGGATGGTAAACGCTGCGGTCACGTCGTCGTCATAATACTCCGCTTCGCCGCTGAGGAGATATTCCTCTCCCTCTTTGATGAGTGAGCCGTTTTCAAAGGAGAGACAGTCATACGGCGTTTGCGGCAAGCCGGACGCATTCAGCAGTGTCAGTGTCCACTCGTAACTCGCACCGTATTCCACCGATATGCGGGCATCGGCACCGCATCCTTCGAAAGTACTGCCGTGAAGATCGCGTTCAAACAGCGACCGCAATGTGCTTCGGACTTCTTCGGACAGATCGGCGGCAAAGCGGTCAACCTCGTGGTCGAGTGTTGCAATATCCAAGCGGTCACACCTCATTTTGTATCGGTCAATTTTCCTGTTCAGTCAATTCCCGCACCGTGCGGCGGTGCTTCACAAACAGGCAGGTCGCGTGAATGGCGGCGGTGACCGTCCACGATAAAATGTACGAGATATACAAAGATGTCAACGTGTGATAGAGGAATGCAAAGATGGTAAAAATGTACACGATACGGATACCGCACACACCGACGATCGAGACGATCATCGGTGTCCACGAAGAGCCCATGCCGCGCATCGCGCCCACCAACACTTCCATGATACCGCACAGGAAATAGGTGGTGGCGATCACCGCCAGACGTTCCATGCCGCGTGTCAAAATGTCGGCATTGGAGACCGCTTCCGTGGCAGCGGAAGTGGAAGTGTACAAGGAGAGCAACGGCTCACCGAAAACGAATACGAGCATACCGAGTCCCAAACCGATCACCGTTACCAGACCGAGGCAGGTGAATAGGATCGGTTTCAACCGTTTCGGTTGGCGGGCACCGACGTTTTGCGCGGTAAACGCCATGCAGGTCTGATACATCGCGTTCATGGCGACGTACACGAAGCCTTCAATGTTCCCTGCGGCGGCACTGCCCGCCACCGCGGCGGCACCGAACGAATTGATGGAGGATTGAATGATAATGTTGGATATACTGAAGATGGAACCTTGCACCCCTGCGGGAATACCGAGACGGAGCATTTCAAGCAATTTGTCCTTATAGATACGGGTTTTGCGAATATAATAACGGTACACCCCTTCGGCACGCACCAAACAAATGACTACCAACACCGCAGAGATGATCTGCGACACAGTCGTGGCGATCGCCACGCCCGCTACGTCCAGATGAAACACGATGACCAGCACGAGGTTCAAAATGACGTTCACGATTCCCGCGAGTGCCAGAATGTACAGCGGACGTTTGGTGTCACCCACCGAGCGCAGAATGGCGGCACCGAAATTGTACACCATCATGGCGGGCATACCGAGGAAGTAGATACGCAGATATAGGGTGGATTGGTCAATGACTTCGGGGGGTGAGCCCATCCACTGCAACGCATAGGGCGCGATAATAAGTCCGATCACCATGGTGACGATGCCGCTCGCGATGCTGATGCCCATCGCGGTGTGCACCGATTCGTGAATATCCTTTTTGTCACCGGCACCGAATGCCCGTGCGATCGCGACACCCGCGCCGACCG
Organism: uncultured Eubacteriales bacterium; assembly: GCA_964515215.1. Classification (GTDB taxonomy): domain Bacteria; phylum Bacillota; class Clostridia; order Oscillospirales; family Acutalibacteraceae; genus SIG588. The sequence goes on along the minus strand of CAZESL010000047.1, from coordinate 1,851 downwards.
AGATGCCCATGAACACGTTGACGATGAGGTTGACGAGCGGACCGGTCGAGCCGACGGCGGCGAGAGCCGTGCCGCCCGCGAAACGCGCCACGACGATAAGGTCGGCGGCATTGTACAACAGTTGCAGCAATCCCGACGCGATCAGCGGCAGGGCATACAGTAAAATGTTGGGGAGCAAAGCTCCGTTCAGCATATCTACGGTGCGGCGTCTCATAGCGATCCCTCGTTTTGTGCGAATTTTCTTCATTATACTCCCTTTAATCGGTAAAAGCAATCGTTATTTTTCGGCAAAAGGTACAACCTTTTTGCAAAATACTTTCTTTACTTCTGCACTATTTCTGGGTTGACATAAAACAGCGTTTGTGGTATCATATCCCTAATATAAACATGTGGATTTTCAGCGGAAAGGAAACAGCCATGATGAAGACGTTCAACCTGCAATACCCCGACAAAACGACTGCTTCGGCTTTTGAAGGCGCGGTAGCGGATTTTTTGTCGTTGAACGACCTCGTCATTTCCCCTGATGTGGTATTTTTCCCCGGCTTTTGCGATGTGCATGTGCATTTTCGCGAGCCGGGCTTTTCTTATAAAGAGACGATCGCTTCGGGTTCGCGTGCGGCGGCACGCGGCGGGTATACGGCGGTGTGCACCATGCCGAATTTGAACCCCGTGTCCGACAGCGCGGTGCATTTGGCAGAGCAGACCGCCATCATTCAGCGGGATGCGACCGTGCGGGTGTACCCGTATGCCGCCATTACGGTGGGGCAGAAGGGGGAGGCTCTGTCGGACTTTGAGGAGATGCAAGCCGATGCGATCGCGTTCTCGGACGATGGGCGCGGTGTGCAAAGCGAAGCGATGATGCGGGAGGCGATGGTGCGCGCCCGTGCCCTCGGTAAGATGATCGTCGCCCATTGTGAGGATAATTCCCTGCTGAACGGCGGGTATATCCACGCGGGGGCGTATGCGGCGGCACACGGTCACCGCGGTATCTGCAGTGAGAGTGAGTGGGGCCCCATCGCGCGGGACTTGAAACTCGCGAAGGAAACGGGTTGTGCGTATCACGTGTGTCACATCTCCACGAAAGAGAGTGTGGACCTGATCCGCCGTGCGAAAGCCGACGGAGTGGACGTCACCTGTGAGACGGCACCGCATTATCTGGTGATGGACGACGGTGACCTGCAAGAGGACGGGCGGTTTAAAATGAACCCGCCCCTGCGCAGTGCCGCCGATCGCGAAGCGTTGGTGGAAGGGCTTTGCGACGGCACGGTCGATATGATCGCGACCGACCACGCGCCGCATTCTGCCGAAGAAAAGGGGAAAGGGCTCGAAGGCAGTGCTTTCGGCATTGTGGGACTCGAGACAGCGTTCCCCGTGATGTACACCCGCTTGGTAAAAACGGGCGTGCTGACACTCGACCGCTTGGTTCAATGTATGGCACTCGCCCCGCGGGCGCGTTTCGGTATTCCGCTCGGCGGCGATTTCACCGTGTGGGATCTGAACAAAGCGTTCACCGTCGATCCCGCGGCGTTCCTGTCACAAGGGCGTGCGACCCCGTTTGCGGGTGAGCGGCTGTACGGTGAATGTCAACTCACCGTGTGTGACAACGAGATCGTATATTCTAAATGAGTTTTCAGATATTTCGAGGAGGCAAATAATCATGGCAAAACGAACCGACATCAAAAAGATCCTCATCATCGGCTCCGGCCCGATCGTCATCGGCCAGGCGGCTGAGTTCGACTATGCGGGCACGCAGGCGTGTTTGGCACTGAAGGAGGAGGGGTACGAGGTCATCCTCTGCAACTCCAACCCCGCTACCATCATGACCGACACCACCATTGCGGACAAGGTGTA
>CAZESL010000046.1:0-18851 GCA_964515215.1 uncultured Eubacteriales bacterium | reverse complement strand
AAACTACAGCAAGCAGGTGTTGCGAGCAATGTCCGTTCGCGGCGGGTTCGGGTTTAAATGCTCACCCTAAATTTCCATTAATCGATTTATTATACCGCATTTCTCCGTACAATTCAAGTGCTGCAAAGGCAAAATTTCACGTTTTTCAAACAAAAAGAGACAGCGACGTCCGCTTGACAGCCAACGTCGCCGCACTTCGTCAGATCATTTCTGATTTTCAAACGTAAAGTTATCTTCCTTTACATTAACAAACACGGTATCTCCCGCTTTGAAAGCGCCTTCCAGCAACCGCTCCGCAAGCGGATCTTCGATCTGTGATTGAATGGCACGACGCAAAGGACGTGCACCGTACACGGGGTCAAATCCTGCGGCAGCAACGGCGCGTATCACTTCGTCGCTCACCTGCAGTCCCATCCCCATTCCGCCCAGCCGCTCTTCGAGCGAACGGAGCATACGGCGGGCGATCTCTTCGATGTCTTCTTTTGTCAGTTGGTGGAACACAATGGTATCGTCCACACGGTTTAAAAACTCAGGGCGAAACACTTGCTTCAATTCCTTCATCACGTTTTCACGTATCTGACGGTCGCCGGCCTCGGCGTTGTCGGTATCACCAAAGCCAAACGAGGTCTTGGTATCGGTAATACGCCGTGCACCGACGTTGGACGTCATGATGATGACCGTGTTCTTGAAATCCACGCGCCGTCCTTGCGCATCGGTCAAAATACCGTCATCCAGGATCTGGAGAAGCATATTAAACACGTCGGGATGCGCTTTTTCGATCTCGTCAAACAACACGACCGAATAGGGCTTGCGCCGAATTTTCTCGGTCAATTGACCGCCTTCATCGTATCCCACGTATCCCGGCGGCGATCCCACCAGACGCGATACCGTGTGCTTTTCCATATATTCCGACATATCGAGACGGATCATGGCGTTCTCATCCCCGAACATAGCCGCCGCCAGCGCTTTGCACAGTTCGGTCTTACCGACACCCGTCGGCCCGAGGAAGATGAACGAGCCGATCGGACGGCGGGGGTCTTTGAGTCCCACGCGACCGCGGCGAATGGCACGGGATACCGCCGACACCGCTTCTTCCTGTCCCACGATGCGGTCGTGGAGTACTGCTTCCATATTGAGAAGTCGGCGGCTTTCTTCCTCGGTCAGTTGCACGACGGGTACACCCGTCCAGCCTGAAACGATCGCGGCGATCTCGTCAGCAGTAACTTCGCCGCTGATACCCGCGTTGCGCTCTTGCCACGCTTCCTTTTCTTCACGGATCTTTTGCAGAAGTTGTTTCTCCTCGTCCCGCAACTGAGCGGCACGTTCGAAATCCTGCTCATTTACCGCCGCTTTCTTTTCCTGTTCCAAACGCTTTTGCTCCGCTTCCATCTCTTTCAGATCGGGCGGCGTAGAAAAGGTCTTCAGGCGTACCCGCGACGCCGCTTCGTCCACCAGGTCGATCGCCTTATCGGGCAAAAAACGATCGGTGATGTACCGTACCGACAGTTTCACTGCCGCTTCGATCGCCTCGTCGGTGATCTTCACCTTGTGGTGCGCTTCGTATTTGTCGCGCAGACCGAAAAGGATCTGCACCGCTTCTTCAGCGGTCGGTTCGCCCACCGTCACGGGCTGAAAACGCCGTTCCAGTGCCGCGTCCTTTTCAATGTGTTTACGGTATTCGTCCAATGTGGTGGCACCGATGACCTGCATCTCACCGCGTGCGAGCGACGGTTTCAGGATGTTCGCGGCATCCACCGCCCCTTCCGCCGCACCCGCGCCGATCAAGGTATGGATCTCGTCGATAAACAACACGGTATTTCCGTCTTTTTTCACTTCATCAATGGCGTTTTTGATGCGTTCTTCGAAATCACCGCGGTATTTGGTACCTGCCACCATACCCGTGAGATCCAAAGAGACCAAGCGCTTGCCGCGCAACAGATCGGGCACTTCATCGGCGGCGATCTTTTGCGCCAAGCCTTCGGCGATGGCGGTCTTACCCACGCCGGGTTCACCGATCAAGCACGGATTGTTTTTGGTACGGCGGGAAAGGATCTGTATCACCCGCTCGATCTCATCGGCACGACCGATAACGGGATCGATCTTCCCTTCACGTGCCATGGCGGTGAGGTCACGGCCGAACTGATCGAGCGTAGGGGTCTTTCCACCGCCTGCAGGCGCGGCACCGTGCCCGCCTTCTCCCATCACGGAGGGTGCGGCACCGATGGCGCGGTCGATCGCTTCACCGAGTTCATCCGCCCGACCGCCGAGTGACGTAAGCAGGCGCATAGCCACACTGCTCTCGTCTTCCAGGATAGCGAGCAGCAGATGTTCCGTACCCACGAACCCCTGCTGCATCGCCGATGCCTGCGAAACTGCAAGTTCCAACGACGTTTTCACACGCGGAGTGAAATCCTGCGGAGACAGACGGCTGCGCTGTCCGCTCCCCTCCGCTTTTTTGATACTTTCCGCATATTCCGCCGCCGTAATACCTTGTTCCGCCAAAACGGTAGCGGCAACACCCGTCCCTTCACGCAAAAGTCCGAGCATCACGTGTTCCGTACCGATATAGGTATGACCCAACTCTTCCGCCGCCGCAATCGCCAGATTGAGGGCGTTATTGGCTTTTTCGGTAAATCCTTTAAAACGGTACATTCCGCACATTCTCCTTTCAGCTTAGGGTTTCACGAACCATAGCGGCCCGTGCGGCGTCTCTTGCCGCCGCATCCAAATCCTCTCTTGCCGCGGTCATGATCGCCGCCGGCTGTACGTCGTACATCAAGCCGTTGATCGTATCAAGCGATACCGTCCCGATCAAGCCTGCACTGACACCCACACGCAAATACGACAACAATTTCATCGATTCCTCGTGAGAGAGCAGGCGTGCATTCTGCAAAATACCGAATGAGCGGAATACACGGTCCGCAAACACGGGACTTTTCGCCGCTTCTTCGCGGGCGGCACGCTCTTCCTTTACGATCTGTGCCACGATTCCCTTCAAATTATCGATCGCCGCCTGCTCGGAAATGCCGAGCGTCACTTGATTGGACAGTTGATAGAGCGCGCCTTCCGAGCGACTTCCCTCGCCGTACATACCGCGAATGGTAAGTCCCAATTTTGAAACCGTGTTTGCCAGTTGCTGTACCATACCGCGTTCTTGCAGTGCGGGCAGATGCAACATCACCGACGCGCGCATACCTGTACCGAGATTGGTCGGGCACTGGGTAAGGTACCCCAGTCGCTCGTCAAACGCAAAATGCAACGCTTCGTCCAGCACCGTATCAATGGCATCCAGTTTTTGATACAACTCATCGGGTTGTAATCCCGCACCCATCGCTTGCAGACGCAGGTGGTCTTCTTCGCACACCATCAAACTCAAACTCTCGTCCTCTGCCAACAGAAGACCGCTCCCCTCATTACATGCGGCAAAATCGGGGCTGATGAGGTGGCGTTCCACCATGGCAAGCGCATCGCGTTCGAGCATATTCTGCATTTCGAGATATTCCCATTTCTCGGTTCCCTCCTGCAGCACCGCGCGCACCTTTTGGCACACTTCGCGCCGCTGTTCCACGGTCATACCTGCAGGGAACGGATAAGCAGGCAGATTACGCGCCAAACGGATACGGGTGCTGATGACCACATCACCGTCTTTACCGCTTTGACGGTACCAACGCTCATTCATGATCGGCACCCCCTTCCAACGCACGAATGCGGTCGCGCAGTGTAGCACACTTTTCGTATTCCTGCGCGGCGATCGCCTCGTTCAATTGACGGCGCAGATCCTCCAGTTCACGCTCGACCCGCACGCTTCCTGCCGCCGCTGACGGGACCTTTCCCACGTGTCCCGTCTTGCCGTGAATACGCTGTACCGACGGTAAAAGGCGGTCGTAGAACGTGGTATAACAGGAAGGACATCCCGCCTTACCCGAAGACGCGATCTCGCGGAAGGTCTTTCCGCATCCGTTACACCGCACCGTATCCGCCGCATGACGAGCGGACGGTTCAGCAAACAAACTGCCCCAGAAGGAGCCGAGATCAAACCCGCCGACACCCGCCGCGCAGGAAGAACACAGACGGTATTCGGCGGTCACGCCGTTCACCGTACGCTTTACATAAGTAGTTGCGGGATTCTTACCGCATTTTTGACACAACATATCGTCTCACTCCTCTATTTAAGAATCGGCTAACGTAGTTAACATTTGTTTAAGCAGTGCCGCACGCAAACGGTCGCGATCCGCAACCGTCACACTGCGATACGCTTTATCCGACAGCGCCGCACCGATCAGGCGTGCCGTCTTTTCTTCCAACACACGGCGATCCACCAGGTTCGCTAAGATCGCATTAGCGGTTACCGCCGACAACGTATCCCCTACCGAATTGACGATATGCATCAGTGCCGCCTGCGCGGCATTGTAACGAATACGTTGCACGCGTATATACCCGCCGCCGCCGCGACGGCTTTCCACGATATATCCTTGTTCGGGGGTAAAACGCGAAGTCAACACGTAACTGATCTGGCTGGGAACACATCCGAACTCCTCTGCCAGCAGATTGCGTTGCAACTCTGCCGCACCGTCCTCCGCTTGTTCTAACCTATGAAGAATATAGGCCGCGATCTCGTCACTTATGCGCACACCGCCCACTCCTTTTCTCATTTTGTGTTCACATTGTACCCCAAAAGTCAAAGAAAGTCAAGGACTAATAAAGTCGAATTTGACTTTATTAGTCCTTTCAGCCTTCTAAGTTTCAATTTATCTCCCGTTTTCTCGTTATTTCTTGATATTTCGTTAATTCTCTTATTATTTCAAAATCTTGTGACCGTCCGGCGAAATGAAACATAGTATGGGGTGTAATCCTCCCTTACGGGAGAGAATTAAAGGAGGAACTTAGTATGTGTCTGTCCAATCTGTTCTGTGGGAATGACTGCACCTGGGCGTGGATCCTGTTTATCGTCGGTATTCTGCTGCTGCTTGAAAACAACTGCGGCAACAACGGTTGCGGTAACGCGGTAAACAACGGCTGCGGTTGCGGCGGTTGTGGCGGTTGCGGTACCTGCTGCTAAACATCTCTGCACGGTCGGTGCGCTCGGCAAAGGTCGGGTGCACCGACTTTTGCATTGCTCAATTTGACAAAGCGAAGTGTATTTGCTATAATTGGTATGATCCAATACATTAGGAGGTTTCTTATGAGCGACGAAAAGTTGGAACGCACCGAAACGGCGGAAGAATCCGTCGTCGTTGAAGAACGCAAACGTTGGGGCTTCTTCGGTCTCCCCTTTACCTTTACCGTATACCGTATGAACCACAAAAAACTCACCGTACAAAGCGGTCTGCTCTCCACCCACGAGGACGACATCCTGCTGTATCGCGTTATGGATACCTCTCTTTGCCGCACCTTGTGGCAGAAACTCTTTAAACTCGGCAGTATCCGCGTCGCGAGTACCGATCAGAGTTTGCCGGAGTTGGTCATCAAGAATATCCGCAACGCGCGCGAATTTAAGGAACTTTTGGACGAGCGTGTCGAACGTGAACGTCTGCGTATGCGGGTGCGCTCGGGCGAGATCCTTGAAGGTGACGAAGATCTGTTGGATTTTGACAGTGTACACGACGATCTGAAATCGTAAAAAAATCACCCGTACGGCGGGTGGTCATAGGGATAAAAATGGAGAGAATGCACTCTTGCGGGTGCATTCTCTCCTTGTGTTTTGTGAATATTTACGCCACTTGGAAAGTGGCTGTGACCTTTGGCTCCCCTTGTCAGGGGAGCTGGCAAAGCCGTAGGCTTTGACTGAGGGGTAGTTCAGCGGCGCACGCAACTGTGTGCAACAGAAAGGCTTTTTTAGTTATTTGCTCGGTCGCAGAGAATGTACCCTTTAAGATACATTCTCTCTTTTTTGCTTTTCGAAGTATTCCATAAAACTTAACACCGCTTTTTTACGGCTGCGACAAAAAACGGCATGCTCACCCCCCGTACAAAGCAGAGCCGAAACGAAAAAAATTAACAAAGCTTCGACCGAATCGGGAAAAGCAGGAGTAAACAGAAAAAGCAATACAGCCAACAGTACCGACGCTAAAAGTGCAAGGCCTATTTTGTCCAAAAGACTCCGTTGTGCATGTATACGGATACAGGTGCCGTACGCATTCTCGGTGTATTCACCGTTTAATGAAATTCGACAAGTACAATACGATCGCCAATCCCGCCACAGGAAACGGAACGAATCGTCTGCCACCTCACCGCGAAAGCGATAATGCTCGTCCTTTAGCATTTCTTTAAGAATAAAACGTGTTGTGCGTTTAGAAAAAGGAACGGACACATCATAGTCCTTCATAACGTATACCTTCCCGTTATATGTTCAACTCTCCCGCATCCAGCATCGACTGTGCGGCAAGCAACACGCCCATTTGTCCCGACGGGAAGTTGATGCCGCCCTGCATATACGCCGCAAACGGCGGGCGCAGCGGGGCATCGGCAGACAGTTCAATGGACGCGCCCATCGTGAACGCACCCGCCGCCATGATCACGGGGCTGTCGTACCCCGGCATATCCCACGGTTCGGGCACCACAAATGCATCCACGGGCGCGCCGCCTTGCATACCCTGACAGAAAGCAACGAGCGCCTTTTCGTTGTTCAGTTTGACCAATTGCACGATATCTGCCCGCGGGGCCGTCGCCGCAGGCGATACTTCGTAGCCGAGTTCTTCCATCAGCGCCGCACAATACACCGCCGTTTTGAGTGCCTCGCCCACAATGTGCGGCGATTGGAACAATCCCATAAACAGCGTACGGTTATGACCGAGTGACGCACCGATCTCGCGGCCGAGACCGGGCGTGGTCATACGCGCGGCACACAGTTCCACCAGATCGCGTCGCCCGCAAATGTACCCGCCGTTTTCGGCAATACCGCCTCCCGGATTCTTGATGAGCGAACCCGCCATAATGTCCGCCCCCACCGCCGACGGCTCCTGCTTTTCCACGAATTCGCCGTAGCAGTTATCCACGAACACGATCACGTCGCGACGCACTTCGCGCACCGCGGCGATGACGTCACCGATTGCCGCGACCGACAACGATTCGCGCGTATCGTACCCGCGCGAACGCTGAATGTGTACCACCTTAATTGCAGGGTCCTCCCGCAAGGCGTTTTGCACACCCGTAAGATCGGGTCTGCCGTTGGCAAGCGGCACTTCGCGGTAAGCGACACCGTGCTCTTTAAGCGAACCGAGTGCTCCCGTGGTACCGATCACCGTCTGCAACGTATCGTACGGTGCTCCCGTCGCGGCAAGCAGGGTATCCCCGGCACGCAGAAGTCCGAACAGTGCCACCGCGATAGCGTGTGTGCCCGACAGCAGATAGTGGCGCACCAGCGCATCCTCGCATCCCATTGCTTCGGCAAACACAGCATCCAACGTATCCCGCCCGCGGTCACCGTAGCCGTAACCGGTCGTGGCGGTAAAGTGACTTTCACTCACCTTATTATGAATAAACGCCGCAAGCACTTTTTGTTGATTGTAGGTCGCGTTCTCCTCAATACGGGCGAACGCTTCAGCGGCACGTGCCATAGCGCGTTCCGAAATCGCTTGCAAGCGCGAGTCTATTTGAAAAAACGGAGTTTCCATTTCTCTATTGATCCTTTCCTCTTTGAACCTTCCCCCACTCACCGCACACCGCAAATCCCAGACGGGTATATAATGCCGCCGCGGCATCGTTTTTGGGGGATATATATACCTCTTGTCCGCTTTGCAGACGGTCGTGTGCCAGTGCCGTCACGCAAGCGGAAGCATACCCGTGTCCGCGTGCCGCGGGATGGGTCGCCACCGCACCGAGCAACACCGCCTCATCGCACTCCGCTACCGTCATGGCACAGGACAGCACATTCTCACCGTCACACACCGCACGGGTGTGAAACCGCCCGTGTCGCCAGCGGTGATGCACGTCGGCATACCATCCGTCAAACGGCGGCACGGCATCGCCGAACACGGTTGCGATCAAAGGATACAGCGAAGCGGGCGGTGTCGTGACCGCCCCGCCGCGCGGAGTGATCGACGAAGTATGCATAACTTCGCCGCATTCCGCACGCACGCCCCACAGCACAGCGAGTTCCCGTGCTGTTTTTCCGTCGGTACGCACCGTTTGCACCTCGGGCGACATGGTAAGAAACGTCAACCATTCGTCTGCTATCGGCGCGTGCAGAGTCGCCACACCTTCGGCGATCATCAGCGCGCCGCCGTTATCGTCCGTCCAAAAGCGGCAAAACGGGCGATCGGTGCCGTACGCCGCCACCGCACCTAAAATACGCAACGAAGCCTCGTTATCGGGCGAAAGCGCCGACAACGCTTCCCCATCCGCTGCACGGATCATACCGTCTCTCCCGGCAGCGTTTCAGCAAGCAGACGAAGCAGGCGACGGGTTTCCTCGATATCGTTTTCGGAAAGCACACTGCCTGCCGAGTGGATATACCGACACGGCATCGATACCGCCGCTACGCGTGCGCCGTGACCCGCCGTCTGCATAGCACCCGCATCGTTACCGCCCGCAATGGTGGTCTTGGTCTGCGTCTTAATACCATTGGCATCCGCCAGTGCGCGGATATGCTTGTACAAGGGTCGATCGTAGAAGGTGCGCCCATCCATGAAGGATACGACCGCACCGTCGCCCATGTGACAAACTTCCTGTCCCGCTTGCGTACCCGCAATATCCGAAGCAGTTGTGGTCTCCACCGTCACCGAAATATCGGGTTGCATCGTAAACGCCGCCGTCGTACCGCCGCGAAGTCCCAATTCCTCCTGCACGGTAAATGCCAACTGAATATCAAACGGAAGCGGTTTTTCCAATAACGAAAGCAACAGCGCACAACCCGCACGGTCATCCAGCGCACGTGCCTTAAAGCGGTCGTTATACAGCGGTACGATATCACTGTCGAACACGATGGGATCCCCGATAGTGACCACCGCCTCGGCCTCTTCGCGCGAAGCCGCACCGATATCCACCATCAAACGTTCTTTCGCGACCGCGCGATTTTTTTCCTCTGCCGAACAGAGGTGGATCGCGCCGCAACCGATCACACCCGTGTGACCGTTCACCGTAACGGTACGGCCGACCAACACCTTTTCGTCGATGCCGCCCGCCGTGGCAAAACGCAACAAACCGTCTTCCGTGACGTTGGTGACCACCAATCCCACTTCATCCATATGGGCATTGAACAGCACCCGCTGTTTGGCGGGTTGCTCGCCTTTGACTTCCACTAACAGGTTGCCGAGCGGGTCTTCGGTATACGAATATTTTACAGGGTATTCGTCGAGTGCTGCTAAAATATATTTCCGTACGGAACTTTCGTGACCTGCAATGCCTTCCAACCGAACGAGTTCTTCCAAATGCTTCAGCATACTTCGACACTCCCTTCCTTCACAAATGCCGCCATCAAACGTGCCGTGTTTTCGATATCCGCAAGATCTGCCACCTCAACGGGGGTATGCATATACCGCAACGGCACCGACAAGAGTGCGGTTTTAACACCGCCGCGTACCGTGCCGATCTTATCGGCATTCGTGCCGGTGGAACCGCCCATGCCCTCGTACTGGAACGGAATATCCTGCGCTTTGGCAAGCGCCGCCAAACGACGGCTGATCTCCACGTTCAGCGACGGGGACATGCCCACCATCGGTCCTTTCCCCAGTTTGGCGGTGATCATACCGCTCTCCATTGCCGATGCGGCAAAACTCACGTCGACCGAGACCGCCACCTGCGGGTCGATCGTAAACGCCGCAGAAGCCGCCCCGCGCATACCGAGTTCTTCCTGCACCGAAAACAGCACCGCCACGTTCACGGGCAATTGCTCTTCCTTTAACACTTCCAAACAGCCGAGCACCGCCGCTACCCCTGCACGGTCATCCAACGACGTAGCGCACACCCGCGTGCCGAGCAACGGCTTGTACGCCTTGCGGAAGGAGACGGGTGAACCCACGGGAATACGCTCTTTTGCCTGTTCAGCGGTCATGCCAACATCGATACCGCGATCTTTCACGGCGGGCAGATCACCGCCGCCGAGATGGGGCGGTACCGAGCAAAACACTCCCGCATACGGGCGGTCGCCGTACACCATCACTTCCGAGGCGGTAAGCACACGATTATCCACACCGCCGCAGTTCGATACCTTAATAAAGCCGCGGTCGTCCACACCCGTGACCACAAAACCGATCTCGTCGATATGCGCTTCCAACATCACGGTGGGAAGCCCGTCACGCTTGCCTTTGCGCCACGCGATCACGTTACCCATGGCATCCGTTTCGACCGTATCGCAATACGGGCGAAGCCATTCTGCCGCACAAGCTGCGGCTTCGGTCATACCGCCGACACCCGGTACCATACACAACTCTTTTAAAATCGTGTTTACTTGCATGTTTCTTCCTCCAATTCCAGCACGAGACGTTTGAAATGATGCCCGCGCTCTTCAAAGTTTTTATACATATCAAAGCTGGCACTGGCGGGCGACAGAAAAACGATGTCGCCGTCTTTTGCTAACGCGTGTGCCGTCGCCACCGCTTCTTCCATGGTGGATACTTGTCGGATCGGCAGGTCACTGTGAGCGCGGATCGCCTGCTCGATCGCCTCGGCGGTCGCACCGAGCAACACCGCCGCTTTGACGGTGTCTTTTGCCGCTTCACCGAGCGGATCGTACGGAATATGTTTATCGTAACCGCCCGCGATCAAGATGACCTTACGGTCAAATGCGCGCAGACCTGCCACCGTACGCGACGGACTGGAGCCGATCGAGTCGTTGTACCACCGCACACCGTTTAAGGTGCGTACCCATTCCGAACGGTGTTCCACACCGCCGAAGGTACGGGCAAAATCCGCAATTACCGCAGAGGACACTTCACCGCGCAATGCGGCGATCGCCGCCAAATAATTCTCCGCGTTATGCACACCGGGAATGCGGATCTCTGCTGCCGCCACAACGGGAGTCTCCTCCCCTTCCGTCACCGCGCAGAGCATCCCGTCTGCACGTAAATATGCACCGTTTTGCGGCTTTTTCAAACGAGAGAAGAACCCGCAAGAGGAGGAAAGTCCTTCGGCGTAACCGCAGGTGATCTCGTTATCCGCATTCAGCACCGTGCGGTCGCCTTCCCCCTGCCACCGCACGAGATTGCGTTTGGCATCGATGTATTCCTGCATGTCCGTGTGCCAATCCAAATGGTTGGGAGCCACGTTGGTCACCACCGCCACGTGGGGCGATTGGATCATCCCCGTCAACTGAAAGCTGGAGAGTTCCACGACCGCCGCATCCTCCGCATGTACCTCGTGAATAAACGGCAACAGTGCGCGCCCGATATTACCGCCGAGCCACACGCGCCGCCCCGACGCTTCCAGCAACCGCGCCATAATGGTGGTTGTGGTCGTCTTGCCGTCCGAACCCGTCACTGCATAAATGGGTGCGGGGCAAAGTGCAAAAAACAGCTCCATTTCCGACGTGACCGTCACCCCGCGTGCACGCGCCTCTTCAAAAGCAGGCAGATATGGCTTCATACCCGGTGTGCGCAAAATGAGATCGGCATCCAACCGATCCAGATACCCTTCTCCCAGTTGCAGTATGGCACCTTCTGCTTCCAATTCATCGGCAATACTGCCCAACTGTTCCCGTGTGCGGCGATCACACGCCGTCACGACGGCACCTGCCGCCAAAAACTGTCGAATTACGGGCGTATTATTGATACCGATGCCGCAAACGGTTACCCGTTTGCCGCGGATCTCTTCAAAGAAGCGTTTTGCTCCGCCTTTTTCCACCGGAACCCCTCCTCAAAAAAATTTAAAAATTTCCAAAAGATATATTCATATATTTTGTATTATACTGTTTATGATGTAAAAGTGCAACCGTCAATTGCCCGATTTTTTAAATTTCTTTGAACTATGTGTTTTTTCTGTTGAAACTTGGCGAAAAAGGCGGTATAGTATTTTTGCTGTATTTGTTATTTATAGAAAGGACGCCGTTGCTATGTTCTTTTATGAAGGGCAATCTTGCCCCGTTTGCGGGAAGCGCTTCTCCGAGACTGACGATATCGTCACCTGTCCCGTGTGCGGTGCGCCGCACCACCGTGCGTGTTGGCAAGCGGACGGTCACTGCCATTTTGAATCGACTCACGGCACCCCTGAACAGTGGTCGCGCCGGGCACAGGCCGCGGACACTGCGCCGCGATCCTCCACTGAAAATCTCTGTCCGCATTGCGGTGCACCCAACGTACAATACGCTGAGTTTTGCGGACGGTGCGGCAGGAAGCTGAACGCCAACGAATGGCACTCGACCGCACAGACGCCGCATCAAAACAACACACCTTTTCACGAATATACCCCGTTTCATACGGGATTCGATCCGCTCGGCGGTGTCGCACACAACGAACCGTTTGACGAAGACGTTACCGCGGAAGATCTCGCCGTCGCTGTAGGCGGTAACACGGCGTACTATCTCCCCCGTTTTCAAAAGATCCGCGACGGGCACACCGTACAGTGGAATTGGGCGGCATTTTGGATCACCCCGTACTGGCTTTTATATCGTAAGCAGTATGTATCGGGTATTCTGGTCAGTTTGTTCTATCTTTTGTATTTCGCACTAAACTATTTTGTCTTCTACAAGAGCGGCGCGCTGATCTCGACCGACGTCGACCCGTTTATGGTGTCGTACGAAGCAGGATATCTTTCCGTGCTTTTTCTGCTTTCGGTCGCTATGGTGATCGTCCACGTGCTCTTCGGTCTGTTTGCCAACTATATGTATCTGCGCACCTGTAAGAAACGCGTACGTACCGCAAAAGAGACCGATCCTGCCGATTTTCGCACAGTATTAAAAACGCTCGGCGGTGTCTCCTTTGTGTGGGGTGCCGTTTCGTACTTCGGTATCAGTTTTATCACGTCTGCGATACAAATGTGGTTCACTCAGCTGTAAACAACATGGTATACTCCCCTCCCGTTCGGCATAGATTGCCATGGGAGGGGTTTTTATATGACCATTGGTACGAAGAAATTCTCGTGGGGCGCTTTTGCGTTTTTCGTGGGCACCGCCTTGTCGGCGGGGGGACTGAGCGCCTTGCTCGGCGGTGATTTTTCGGTCGTGCGGGAATGGACACCGCCGCCGCTCACACCGCCTGCGTGGCTGTTCTTTGTCGTGTGGACGGTGCTGTATACCGCCATGGGGATCGCCGCCTATCTCGTGTGGCAAACGGGCGACGTTGACCGCACTGCATCCATCGGCCTTTACTTTTTGCAATTGGGGATCAACGTACTGTGGCCACTCTTTTTCTTCCGTTTGGCATGGCGGTTGTTCGCATTTTTCTGGATACTGTTACTGATCGCCGCCGTCGCTCGTACCGTACGCCGCTTCGCCGCGCATTCCACTGCCGCCGCATGGTTACTCGTTCCTTATCTCGCATGGCTATTGTTTGCCGCCTATTTAAACTTGGGTTATTATGTACTAAATCGATAAAAAAGAGGCAATCCGTAACGGATTGCCTCACTTTTTATGCTTCACCCATGATCGTGCGACCGATTTTCGCCATAGTATAACTCATCTCGTCAAACAGCGGTGTGGGCAGACGGTTTGAGGGGCAGGTTTCAAAATTGAACACCCCGTCGTATCCGATCTCCGCAAGCGCCGCACCGAAATCCTTCCAATCGGTCACACCGAAATACGGCAACTGGTGCAGATCATTTCGGCCGTCGTTATCGTGCACGTGCAACGTGCGAATGTATTTCCCCATCAAACGGGCGGCGCTGCCGGCCGTAAAACCGGGACAAACTTCGGCATGCCCCGTATCCAGACAGATCATAAAATGATCGTCATTCATCTCTTGGACAAATTTCAATATTGCCGCCGGATCACCCAGTGAAAACTCGGGCATCGGCATATTTTCAAAGCAGATGGTGATATCGTAACTCTTCGCCACCGTCAACAATTCGCTCATAAACGCACGGTTGATCTCCCATGTTTCAGCGGCCAATTCGGGATCGTTCTTTTCGTTGATACCGAACGGCATTATCGGGTGGATCACCCAATTTCGACAGCCGAGTTCCGCCGTGAACTGCAACGAACGTTTCATTTTTTCCATACGTTCGGCGCGTTCTTCCTCAGTTCCGTCCTGTGCAGGCCAGCGCCACGGACCGTGCACCTGATGAAACTCCACTCCCGCGGCGGCGGCCAGCGCTTTTTCATGTGCGATGATCGCCAGCCGTCTTTCGTCGTCCGCGGTATACAATTCATCTTCCGTACCCGCCATATTATAGTCGGCACAGTCAAAACCGTGTGCTTTCATTTTTTGATAACGATCTTCATGAAAGCGCCCGTAATTACAAGCACCTGCTCCGTATCTCATACTTTACACCTCTTCAGCAAATCGATCGCAACAAGGATCTTCTTCATCGGGAACGGGAATGTCTTCGGCTTCATGGGTGACGTCCCCTACACCCGCCGTTTCGGAAAACAGCACACTTTTCTTTACCGTTTCCACTGCATCGGTAGGAACGATGATCTTCGCCGCGCGGCCGTTAGACATCAGCACCAACGCTTCGTACTTCTTTAACTCCAACACAGCACCGTCTACGCCCACTTCTTTAATGGCACGCAGGCCGTCCGCCTCTGCCTGTTTCGAAAGAAGAATCGCACGCGCTTCACCTTCTGCACGGGCGATCCGCGCATCGCGCTCACCTTCCGCCGCCAGGATCATCGCTTGTTTATCGCCTTCCGCACGGGTGATCGCCGCCGCCTTGTGACCTTCGGCCTGCAACAATGTTTCGCGGCGATCGCGTTCCGCCTTCATCTGCTTTTCCATCGCATTTTGAATTTCAGCGGGTGGGATAATATTTTTCAATTCCACACGATTGACCTTGATACCCCACTGATCGGTTGCTTCATCCAAAATCGCAGTCATCTTCTCATTGATGGTATCGCGCGAAGTCAGCGTGTTATCCAGTTCCAGTTCACCGACGATATTACGCAGCGTGGTAGCCGTCAGATTCTCCAGTGCACTGATGGGGTTAACCGCACCGTACGCGTACAATTTTGCGTCAAAAATGCGGAAATACACTACTGTATCGATCTGCATCGTAACGTTATCTTTGGTAATAACGGGTTGCGGAGGTGAATCGATCACCTGTTCCTTTAAGGTCACGCGTTTTGAGATGCGCTCCAAAAACGGCACTTTCAAATGGATACCCGCTTCCCACGTGGTCTTATATTTCCCGAGAAATTCCACCACGAATTCCGTCGCCTGCGGCACGATGCGTATGCAGGGGATCAAGATGATCACCAACAAAACGATCAACACGATTGCAAAAATTTCCATAATACGAGCCTCCTTCTGTGTTCTACCATAATTAAAACATACTCCCCGTCGGTTGTCAAGCAACAAGACACCAACGGAGAGCGTTTCACTACATTTTTTTGAACTGTTTGTACGTCATTACGTTTACACAGTTTTCGTCAAATTTATCTGCCGAACGGAACACGCCGTCGTCCAAGCCGATCACACCGTTCGATTTACCGCGTACAACAAACAGCACGGTGCACCCTTTATCCTGACCCACTTGATACACAGGACGGTATTCCCCGTGCATACTTCCGCCCCAGTTGAACAACGCGGGGATCTGATCCCACAAGATGTGATTGCCTTCGCATTTCAAAACGGTATGTTTGTTGGCACAGCGTCTGGTTATTACAACTTTATACGTTGCACCGTGAAGACGGCAAGTATACACATTTACGAATCGGGTTTGTTCAATACATTTTTTGGTAGTTTTGAATTGTTGGTATAAAGACATATTACCACCGCGTTTTAAAATAAACTTATTGCAAGCGAAGCAATACCAACCGCAGCCGTACATATAATGGCGATCTTCCTACCCATCAAATAAAAATCACCGGGTTCAGCGTCGGCGGCACCATTAATAGAAAAACTCAACCTTAATTTTTCAAGTTCCCATGTAAGCCGTGGTATAAGCGCTTCCACACTTGATAAGAGAAAAAATAATATTGCATATAGTAATAAATCCATGTTTTGCCTTTGCCCTGTGAACATACGTATTAAAACAAATGCAAGCGCAATTGCCGCCCCCGCAAGAGAAAGCAGACCCATAACCTTATCAAATTTGCTAACGTACAACGGATCCCTTTTATTGTACATTTCTTCCATATGCAGATTTAGGTCCGCACGCAGTTTTTGTTCTTCCGATGCAGACAATTTGTCACCCAATTTTTCGTTACAATCAACACAAAACATTTTTTCATCAGAACAATATGCACCGCATTTCTTGCAAATTTTCATCTTATCACCGCCTATGTGTAGTGTAGCATAAATTTGCACGAAGTGCAACACCGTTGGGCGTTGCTCACATCGTTTGTGCGAAGCACAACACTGTTTGCCGTAAGGCAACCTCGTTTTGTGTCCGCAAGCGGAATGATGTTATCCTTCGGATAAATGATGTTGCGAGTAAACCCGCAAACGATGTTGTGTCCTTGCGGACACAAACACAAAAAGAAAGACACGATTTTTCATCGTGTCTTTCTTTTTGTGTTTACACTACGAAAATGCAAACACCTGAAATACCTTAATTTTAGGCAATTTTCAGCAATTCTTTTCTTACTGCAATAAGTATAGCATAAAACACTCAAAAAATCAATTGTTTTCCGAGTGTTCTATGTAAGTACAGAATTAATTCCGCTTTCAAGTCTTTATTCAATTGGATAGATTTCTTCTACTACCGTATCCCCACCTTTCATATTAATTACAAGTTTAAAGTCCTCGGTTATATAGATACTATCAACCAAGTATCGCACAATGTCATCATTATATTCCGCAAAGGATATCTCGTCCGCTTCGATCCATTCGCCGATCTGTTTTAATTCAATTTGAAATTCTTCATTTCTTTCAAGTTTCTTATTTAGTTCCGCATCCCGTTCTCTCAACTATGCAACGGAAGCATAGTATTTTTTAATCTGTTCCATATACGGTTCTTTGTTGCCTTGCGTTTTGAAACACATTGCTTCGGCAGCGTCAACTTTTCTCATCAGCTCTTTAATTTCTTTCTGAACCTCCTGCCATTCCATCAATATTTTATCTTTCGATGTAGCACAAGCCAGCATCAACGCAACCATCTTTTTCACTTCACCGGTTTCCGGAATACAATTTGTCAGCCCTCTGCAAATTGCCTTATGAAGTATCGATTCCTCAACACCCTTCTCCTGCGGACATCCGTCATCACCCTTTTCCGTATGCCTAAGACATCGCCAGTATGCTTTTTTAACGCCCTTTCTTGACTAGGTTTTTCTGCGAAAGGGGCTTCCGCAAACATCACAGATAAGCAATTCACTAAGAGCATACTTTCCGCTATACTTTCCCAGCTCGCTAATTGCCCTATCCGAGGATCTGCGTTTAGAGCTTCGCCTTACCATCTCCTTTCTCACAAGATTAAATGTCTCTCGGTCAATGATCGCCGGATGATTATCCATAATTAGATAACGATCCACCTCGCCACGGTTTATCTTTGACTTTTTACTTATACAGTCCTCACGATATGTTTTTTGAAAAATAACATCGCCAACATATTTTTCATTTATCAAGATACCTTTGATAGTGCTTTTATCCCAGACAGATTTACCGTTGATTGTTTTAATCTCATTACTTTCAAGATATGCCTTGATTTGATCAAAACTCTTCCCCTGCAGATACATTTGGAAAATCATTTTAACGACTTCGGCTTCCTCAGGCACTATATAGATTTCTTTGGTTTCTTTATCTCGGCGGTATCCAAGCAGATTAAATCGACAGTTATAGGTGCCGTTTTGCATTCTCTTGTTAATACCCCACTTGACATTAGCACTGATGTTCTCACTTTCCGACTGCGCCAGAACACCGTAAATACCGATATACACCTCACTGTCTTCTGTCAGCGAATTGATATTCTGTTCCTCAAAGTAGATACCTATACCCAACGCCTTCAATTTACGGATATACGAAATACAGTCCACAATGTTGCGTGCATACCTGGATACCGACTTAGTTAAAATGAGATCGATTTTGCCCTTCTCGCAGTCATCAATCATACGAAGAAATTCATCTCGCTTTTTAACCTGAGTGCCGGTAATTCCCTCGTCTGCATAGATCCCAGCAAAGCGCCATTTGGGATTCCTCTTGATGTACTCGGTATAGTAAGCCTTTTGCGTATGGTAGCTATTAAGCTGATCCTCATCGTCAGTAGATACACGACAATAGGCTGCTACTTTTAGCACCCTGTTAGAATCATTTTTCTTTGACAATTCAGGATCGGCTTCTATTATTCTGACCTTCTTATCTGTGTTTTGTTCTTTTTTGCTCATCATATTCATTCCTTTCGTTTTAAGCCATCTTCCCTTTTCGGTGTAGCTATCGGGTCACACATATAAAGATCCGCCATAAGTTTATTGAGCTTTTCAAACATCTCGGGCGTAATAGCATTTCGTTTTACATATTTTTTGAGCAATGCGTAAGCAGCAGCATAACTAATTCGATTTTTTACATTATGCGCCTTATTGTGTGCCATTATACCCTCCTTCCATTTTTGCTTTGCGTATCACAGTCTGTTTCTCCGACTTTCATCGGTTTCCAGACAGAAACAGACTGCGCATATCCGGCAGGCAATCAGTATCAGCATTACATCGGCTCTTCCCTAACCTAATGCAAGAGGCTTTTTACCGTTGTTCTGCAAGATTGCAAAAGCAACATTTTTTGCATTCCTCCTTTATATGTTCAAGGCTCAAAAATGAGTCTTCAAAAGTTACATCCGAAATATTATTTATGAACTTTGATTTGGCAAGTAAAAAACAGCACCTTTTTGAAAAA
>CAZESL010000045.1:0-18854 GCA_964515215.1 uncultured Eubacteriales bacterium | reverse complement strand
GCGGCGTAGCCGCCTGAGGGATTGTCTATGCGTTCATTCTCCCAACTTAAATCAGTGGCTTTTTTATTGTTCTCACAGATTTTCGAGATACTTTTTCTCACATGCGTGATATAACTGCGCGTACTCGCCGTTTTCTTCTTTCTTGAGGTTACGCAGGTATTTGTGCGCATCCTGCTTCGACGCATTGCGCTGAATGGTCGAGATCGCAATGTTCGAGCAGTGGTCGGATACACGCTCGTAGTTGGTGATGAGGTCGTTGAATACAAAGCCGAGTTCGATGGTGCAACGGCCTTCCTGCAAGCGGGTGATGTGCCGCTCTTTATAGGTGGATTTCATCACGTCGATGACCTGCTCCAGCGGTTCGACCTGCGCTGCCGTATCGATGTCGTTTTTCGCAAAGGCATCGGCAGTATGATCCATGATCTCCACAATAGCAGCGGTCATGCGGCTGAGTTCACTGCGTGCCGCATCCGAGAAAGCGATCTTCTTTTCAAAGATCTCTTCTGCCGTTTCCACAATGTTTACGGCGTGGTCGGAGATACGCTCAAAGTCGCCGATGGAGTGGAGCAGACGACCGACTTCGTGGCTGTCCGCATCGGTCAGATCCATACCCGAAAGCCGCACAAGATAGGTGCCGAGCTTGTCCTCGTAGCGGTCGATCTGCCCTTCGAGTTCACGCACTTCATTGGCTTTTTCCGCGTCGTAGCGTGCCACCGATTCGATCGCGGAGAAGATGGCGGTGCGGGTAAGTTCACCCATTTCCACTGCCAGGCGCTTACACTCCGAAACGGCCAGGGCGGGAGTGGCAAACAGACGCTCGTCCAAAAATACGGTGCGCGTTTTCTGGTCGCCCTTTTTATCGGGCACTACCAGTTCCGCCAAACGCACGATCTGCTTCTTGAAGGGGCTGAGCACGATGGAGATGGTCATATTGAAGATGGTGTGGATCAGTGCCACCGAGAACATGGTCGCTTTGGCGGAAGTGAAATTAGGTGCCGCGATGTTCACGATGGTTAAGCCGATCATGAAAAGGACTGTGCCGATGATGTTCACGCTCATGTGGATCGCGGCCACGCGCTTCGCGTTCTTTTCGGTGCCGAGGGTGGCGATAAGGGCGGTGACGCAGGTGCCGATATTGGCACCGAGTACCAGCGGGATCGCCATTTCATAGGTGATCGCACCGCTGAGCGCCAACGCCTGCACGATACCGATCGTGGCGGCCGAGGATTGAATGATGCCGGTGAAGAGAGTGGAGATGATCAACGTTATAAACGGATTGCTGAACATAGTGAGGAAGACGTCCAATTTACCGCTTTCTTCCACAATGCCCACAGCACCGCTCATAAGGTCCATACCGACGATCAAAATGGTAAAGCCGATCAGGATCGCGCCGATGTCGTGATGTTTCTCTTTCTTCGAAAACATACGAAGAGCGGTGCCGATCAGCGCCAAAATAGGAGCGAAATAACTCGGTTGCAACAGCATTAAGAGCGGGTTGCTCCCGCTGTCCAAACCCGCCAAACTGAGCAGCCACGAGGTGAGTGTGGTGCCCACGTTGGAACCCATGATCAAGCCGAAGGTGCTGCCGAAGGTCATGATACCGGAGTTGACCAGACCGACCAACATCACCGTCACAGCCGAAGAAGATTGCACGGCAATGGTCACACCTGCGCCGAGCAACAAACTCAGCCAGTAGTTCGAGGTGACCTTTTGCATCATAGTTTCCAACTTACCGCCCGCCATCTTTTCAAGGCCGGACGACATCACGTTCATACCGAACATGAAGAAGGCGAGACCGCCGGCAAGACCGGTCAGCAACATTACAATGTCTGCGCTTGTCATAATTTCCCTCCTATGTATTCAGAAAGCCAAATTCCTACATTTAACAATATACCGAAAATCTGTCAAAAAGTCAATGGTCTGCAGGGGAAAATCGGATCAACAGGCGAGATTATGTAAGGAACATAAAATTAGTATAAAAAAACATCGCTTTTTGTTGACAACGCAGAGAAAGGTGTGGTATGCTTGCGAAAGAGGAACCACATTGAAAGGAAGGTATCTGCTATGGCGTTCAAAAAAAGTATCAAAT
The DNA here is from genome assembly GCA_964515215.1 of uncultured Eubacteriales bacterium. GTDB lineage: Bacteria > Bacillota > Clostridia > Oscillospirales > Acutalibacteraceae > SIG588. Next base: position 16,765 of record CAZESL010000045.1, on the reverse strand, counting down.
GGGGTGTCAACGGACACAACAAATACAGCTACCCTGCCTATGCGGCAAACGACGAGAAGGCACTGGAACTGGCGGCGGAACTCGGTTGCACCATTTACCGTATCAACTGTCGTCCGAAAAATGAGGAACAGCTCGCCTATACCCGTTCGGTGATCGATAAATGTCACGCACTGGGCATGGAGGTCATGCTGGTGCTGGATTACGGCATGAACTGGGGCAAGGAACTTCTGAAAGAGCCCGAAAAGCTCGTACAGGAGATCACCTATATCGGTGAAAATCTCAAGGACGTGGTGGATTATTTCCAAATGCTCAACGAGACCGATATCTGGTGTTCGGGCGTCGAGGGCGGCTATTACAATCTGACGGATCCTACAGGACAGACCCCCGGTTATTTCAACCCCGAGCGTGTGGAGATTGCGGTGGCGCTTATGAAACTGACCTTGCCCGCGCTACAGGCGGCGGCGCCCGGCGTGAAGACGGTCATCAACTTCGGTGTGCGCCATTATCCCATTTTGGATTGGTACATTGAAGCAGGGCTCAAATGGGATATCATCGCCATCGATAACTATGAGATCTGGGATTACTATGAGTTCTTCCACTTCCTGGAGGATCGCTATCCCGGCTACGATCTGATGGTGGTGGAGTGCAACTATCCCGCCCTGTGGGGTCCGTACGACGATCCCGATACGAAAGAGGCCGAATGGCTGGATATGTTCCTCAACAAGATGAACGACTACGATTCCGACCGACTGAAGGCGGTCATCGTCTATGAACTGCTCGACCAGCCTGAATATGAGATAAAAAAAGGCTCGTATCACGGCGAATCCCATTTCGGTCTGGTCGCGTTGAACGATGACAACACCATCAAAGCAAAGAAACCCGCATTTGATCTCGTGAAGAAACTGTTCAGAGGTGAATAATATGGCGCTTGGTAAGGATAAACTGTGGGGGGTCAACGCCCACCACCGTGACAGTTATCTCGCGTATCGCCCGAACGAGGACGAGGCGATCCGTTTGGCGGCGGAACTGGGGTGTACCATCTACCGTATCAACTACAACCCCTCCAACGAGCGGGAACTTCAGTATATTCGCGGTATCATTCAAAAATGCCACGAGCACGGTATGCAGGTGATGTTGGCACTGGACCGTTTCAAGGATGTTTCCAACGACATTATCGCACGGAATATGGCGTTTGCCGCGGAAAATCTCAAGGACGAGGTAGAGTATTTCCAGATCTTCAACGAGACCGATATCTGGTGCTCGATGGGGGAGGAAGGCGGTTACGACTATACCGACTGGACGGGTATGAGCGAAGGGTACTACAATCCCGAACGGGTACCGATCGCGGTGGATAAGATGAAGACCGCTCTGGAAACCTTTAAGCGCGTGGCACCGAACGCCAAAACGGTGGTGAATATCGGCTCGCGTCATTACCCGATCCTCGATTGGTACGTGAAGGCGGGGCTCACGTGGGACATCACCGCGTTCGATATCTACGACTTGGACGTGTGGGATCACCACGCCTTCTTCCGCGAGATGGAAGAACGCTATCCCACCGACTTTATGGTGGTGGAATGCAACTACCCTGCCAACAGCGGCCCGTTCACCGAAGAGGCGCAGGCCGAATGGCTGACGAGTTTTCTTAAAATGATGGATGACTACAAGTCCGACCGTATGAAGGCGGTCATCGTTTACGAATTGCTGGATCAACCGGAATACGAGCTCAACCAGGGCTCGTATAACGGGGAATCGCATTTCGGTCTGGTGCGGCTCAATCCCGACAATACCATTGACGGCAAAAAGCTCTCCTTCACGGCGGTACAAAAACTTTTTCGAGGTGAATAAGAATGGCGTTGAAAAAATCGGTCTTGTGGGGTGTCAACGGACACAACCGTGCTTATCAGGCATACAACGAAAAGAACACCGACGAAGCGATTCGCCTGGCGGCGGAGATGGGATGCACCATCTATCGTTTTAACTGTAATCCCATGAGCGAGGAGTGGCTTGCCTACGTACGCGACGTTGTGAAAAAGTGTCACGATTACGGTATGCAGGTGATGCTCGCGATGGACGACTTCACCGGAACGCCCGAAGACGTGGATCGTCGTATGACGGTGATGGCACGTGAGTTGAAGGGGGAGATCGAGTATTTCCAACTCTTTAACGAAACCGATTGTTGGGCGGCGTGCAAGGATAAGGAAGACGGCGGCGGGCTCTATGATATCACCGACCCGACGGGTCAGTCACCGTCCTACTTCAATCCGAAGCGCGTGCCGATCGCGATCGAGCGGATGCGTGCCGCCGCCGATGCGTGGCACAGAGAAGCACCCGATGCCAAACTGGTCATCAACATCGGTGCGCGCCACTATCCCATGTTGGAATGGTACCGCGATGCGGGCATCACGTGGGACGTCGTGGGCGTGGATATCTACGAGCCGTGGGATTATCACGCGTTCTTCCGTATGTTGGAGGAAAAGTTCCCGAATTGCGACATGATGGTGGCGGAATGCAACTATCCTTCCAACAACGGCCCGTACAAAGAGGAAGACCAAGCGGCGTGGCTGGAGAATTTCATTCTCACGATGAATGACTACGATTCCGAAAAACTCAAAGCGGTCATCGTGTACGAGTTGCTCGACCAACCGAACATTCAACCCACCGACAAGTGGGAGGGCGAAGCCCATTTCGGCTTGGTACACGTGGACCCCGATATGACCATCACCACCCCGAAACCCGCGTATTATACGGTACAGAAACTGTATAAAGGGGAATAATTTAGAACGACCACCCGCCGTTTGGCGGGTGGTCGTTTTTAATTACAAATCATACAGTGCCGTATACTTTTCTTCCAAATAATCGGTAAATACCGTGGGATCGAATTCCTCACCCAGCACGTCGCGGAGCAGGTCGTTCGGCTTTTTAAGACAGCCGTACTGCCAGATGTGCTCGCGATTCCATTCGTTGATGGGGGCGAAATCGCCGTTTTTGAGACACGCGTCCACATCCACCGTCTCCCGCATTTTGCGAAGTAACTGTGCGCCGTAGGCCGAACCCAGTGCGTACGAAGGGAAATACCCCACGTTGCCGCCCGACCAGTGGCTGTCCTGCAACACACCGTGGGTGTCGTCCGGCACGTCCACACCGAGATATTCTTTGTACAGACGGTTCCATTCGGCGGGCAGATCGTGCACCGCGAGTTCACCTGCCAAAATGCGCTTTTCAAGTTCGTACCGCACCATCACGTGCAGGCAATAGGTCACCTCGTCCGCTTCGGTGCGGATGAGCGAGGGGGTCACGCGGTTGACCGCCCGATATACGTCTTCGGCGGTCACACCCTCAAACTGCGCGGGGAAACATTCCTGCATTACGGGGAAGACGTATTCTACAAACGCACGGCTTCGTCCGAGCAGATTCTCATAAAAACGGCTCTGGCTTTCGTGGATCCCCATCGACACACCGCCGTCCAGCAACGTGTAGGCAAATTCGTCGGCGGAGTGCATATCATACAGCGCGTGACCGCCTTCGTGAATGACGCTGTACATTGAGGAGGCGACGTTTTCGGGATCGTAATGGGTGGTGATACGCACGTCGTGATGCGAACCCAAACTGATGGTGAAAGGATGCTCGGTGGTGCCGAGACCGCAGTGCGCCTCGTCGATGCCCATGATCTGCATCAATCGCAGCGAAAACGCTTCCTGCGCGGCATCGTCGAAGGTGCCGAACAGGCAGCGGTCATCCACCTGTTTGGCTTCGCCGATGCGGTGGATGAGCGGCACCAACCGCTCGCGCAAGGTGGCAAAGAACTTGTCGCAGATCGCCATTGTCAACCCGTCTTCGTACAGATCAAGACAGTAATCGTAGGGGGCCTTTTCGGGAGCACAGTAGCCTGCAAACCGCCGCTGGGTGTCAAAAATTTGGGTGAGCAACGGCTCGAACAGCGCAAAATCGTTGGTCTCCTTCGCGGTGTGCCACACGTCGTCTGCTTCCACGAGCAACTGCTGATATGCCACGTACTCCGCCATAGGGATCTTTTGCATATTGCGGATGTCTTTGAGTGCTAAGAAGACGATACGCTGTTCGGTGTCGGGCAACTCCGCGCGGTGGGCATCCAAAAATTCGAGCAATTCCACCGTTTCGGCACAAGTGGAAAGACGGTACTCTTCTTCGCTGAGCACCGCCAGCGTCTGTCCGCGATTAGCGGCAGTACCTTTGGGCGCGGTGGTCGCGCCGTCGTAATAGATCAGTGCGGTAGCATGGCCGTAGGCACTGAGTTTCGCTTGCAAGGCTTTGAGCGCCTCGCGCGCTTCATTCACGGTCATAAGTATCCCTCAATTCTTCATATATTTTTTCAGCCGTGCGGGCAATTCCTGCCGCCTCGGCGGGTTTACATGTACGCAAGGTGCGTTTCTTCGGCTTGCCCCAGATATCGAACAGCCGCGGGCCGATCCACTCGTTTTCTCCGCAATCTTCGAACACACCCTGCACGATGGAACGGCAGGCGACCTTGGGCGAGGGGAACAAGAGGCGCATACACGGTTTGATCAGCCAATAGATCGCTTTCGGGTAGTGCGCCGTGATGCCCGTCAGCGTAATGCCGGGGTGCGTAACGGCAAGTCTGTTTTCGCCGCAAAACAGGTCGTACAGCGAAAACATCAAATACCGTTTGGCATTACCGTATACCTTCGATGCCGCACGGCGGGTGGAAAAATCCACGTCGTTGCAGTCGGTCTTCGAGTAGTTGTGGGCAATGCTGCCGACCGCCACCACCCGCACGCCATGGTCTTTTACCCGCCGTGCAAGGTAGTAGGGGGCGACGAAGTTGATCTGGAAGATATTCTCCCATCCCGTATCGCACCGAAAACGGGGGACAGCATACGCCCCCGCATTCAAGATGAGTGCATACGGCGGTGTGTCGCACAGCGCGTCTGCCGCCGCTTTGACGGTGGCAAAGTCGGTGAGATCCACCGTGCGGTGGGTGACGGTGACGTGGGGGAATTCCGCTTGCAAAGCGGCGACAAGGTCGGCCGCTTTTTGGGCGTTGCGGTCGAGCAAAAGCAGATGGGCACCCTCCGCCGCCAATGCGCGGCAAACCTCACGGCCAAGCCCACCCGTACTGCCGCTGACCGCGACGGTTTTGCCGACTAACCGCTGTTCCATTCCGCTCACTCCTTTTGCTCTCTATATTCTAACAAACCCCGCCGCTTCTGTCAAGAAACGGCGGGGAATCGTTTATGCCTTGGGGAATTTTGTGATCTTTTTCACTGCAAATTGCAGTATGAGACGCGCATCGGTGGAATCCACTTTGCCGTCACCGTTCACGTCCGCTGTTGATAGCGTCAAAGCGGCAGCGTCGATCTTTTTTACCGCGTATTGCAGTACCAAACGGGCGTCGGTGGAGTTGATCGCACCGTCGCCGTTCACGTCACCGTCGGTTTGGGGGAAGGTGCTGTTTTCACTGCGTGTGACGTAGAAGTAATCCACCTGCATATCCGTTTCGGTGTTCGGTGCATCGCCGGGGTCGGCAATGGCAGTCAAACGGAATCCGCACACGGCGTTGTCGTTTTGGAAGAAGGTCGGCATCACCGTGGTGGCACTGCGGGCGATCACTTCACTTTCATCGTTCAAGAGGAATATCGTTTGGCGTTTCGTTGCGGCGTTGCGTGCGTCGATCTCCACTGCCAAACGGTAATCGGTGCCGAACGTGATGGCGGCGAATGCGTTGCCCTCACCGTCCAGCAACGTACCGTCTTTTTTCAACGTTACCACGTCGTCGGTCTTGGCATCTTGGTTAGAGAGATAGAGATATACCTCGCTGAATTCGGTGTCACGCATCTCGTCCACGCAGAAACGCCATTCCATACGGTAGATATCGTTCTTGTTACCGCCGCTGAGGGTAAACGGTTTCTCCGCATAGCGGTCTTGTCCCGTGCTGAATCCTGCCGCCAGTGCGTTCGATTTCAAGCGGACACGAACGGCACCGCGGTAGATCGTGGTACTGTTCATGTCGTCGGCACGGTAGACAGAGTCGTTTGTAAAGTCGTAGGAATCGAAGGATTCCGCCGTGACCAGTTCGGATGTGGGATCGAACTTCGCATTCTTCGGTACCGAATGGCGCGTTTTACGCAGATGCACGTAACGGAAGGTGCCGATATCTTCGGGTAGGACGGGCTCACTCAGATAATACCCCGCCGTGATGTGCAGATTTTTGCCGCTGCTTTCGGTCAACACGGGATTGTCGCTGCGGTCAGCGGTGAAGCCAACGATATTCAGCACACCGTCGCCGTTCAATTGGAAGAGTTGTGTTTGTTGGTGCCCGATCTGTGCGTTGTAGAGATTGAGCGTACCGCCGTCCACACGTACACCTGCATTGGGGGCGGGCGCCCATTCGGTGAAATTGGTCACGTTGAGTTCGCCGCGGAAGGTATCGGTCACCCAAATGTCGTAAATGGGATTGACACTTTGATCCACGGCGTACCGTCCCGTATTGCCGTCGGAACCGCATTGGTTGAATGCGGTAAGTTGCAGGTTGACGAAATGCACGTTTTCCGCTGCTTCAGCCTTCAGCGACACGGTGCCGTAATCCACACCGTGTCCGTAAATACGGGCATTGGCGGCTTCGCCGTTTTCTTCCACCAGATGCACGCCGATGTAAGAGGCGTAGTTGAAGCAGTCGTACACCACCTGGTCGTTGACGTCGCCGAGCTGCAGAGCGATCATATGGTTGTTGAACTGCGCTTGCATGGGTTGGTGGAAGGCCGCTTGCAGTTCGGGAGTCGAAGGTTCGCCGCCGAAACCGCTCCACGTGTCGCCCGACGGCGCGTAGATGGCATTGTAGTTGAATTGGAAGTTGCGGATGAAACCGCCGGTCGAGCCGCCGCCCACCACGATACCGCGGTTGAAGAAGTGACCCGCCAGATGGTCGATGAAATGCCCGTCACAGCGGTTGGTGCGGAGATCCACACCGTTCCAACCGTTACGGACGGTCACGTATTTCAAATAGACGTTCTCGCCCGTGCCGCGCACGGTGAAGGGGTAGGGGACGAAATCGAATTCGTAATACTTTACGTAGACGTCGGTGCCCTGCTCCTTGCTGGCTACGGGATCGTACACGCGATCGTTCACCACGCGATAGGTGCTGTTTTGCTTCGGATAATTGAAGATCACGCCGCGCATACCGCTGTTTGGGGCAAGCGTGACGGTCGCGGCGGAAGTCAGCGAGTCCTTGCCCGCCTCTACGGGGGTGTACACCTCAAAGATCGTGTTGAGTGCGCGGGGAATCGAAGCGTAATCACCAGAACCGCGCAGTTCCACGCCGCTCGGTACATATAACGTACCGTTGATGCGGTATTTACCCGGTGTCAAGAACACGGTGCCGCCCGTCTCGCCCATCGCGGTGAGATGCGCCTGCAACGCTTCGGTCACGTCGGTCTTGCCGCTGTTGTCCAGGTCGGTCGGAATAACGTAGTTTTCTGAGGTCGGACCCACCGCACGCGTGGCGGCCTCTTCACGGGTGAGGGACTGATACGGTTGAATATCTACCGTTTCGGGATCGTAACTCACGGTACACAATCCCGGATTTTCGTAGGTGATAGCGTCGCCGTACGCATCGGTGTTGCCGAGTATAACGGCAGAGACGGTGCCGTGTGCCAACTTCACCTGCGGGGCGGCGGTCAAAAAGCGGTTGTTGATAAACAGATTGTTTCCGTTTTCGCTTACCACTTCACCGCTGCGCACGGTAGAAGCCATCAGCGAGAACTTCACAAGGCTGTCTTGGTACACCGCGTATTTTGTGGCCTGAATGTTTGCGTTATAGTATTGTACCGTACCTTGTCCTTTATCGTTGTCGGCAAGGTACACACCGTACTCGCAGTTTTTCATCGTAATGTCGGTCAACGATTCACCCGAACCGGTGCTGCCGTGGATGAAGTGACCGTACTTGCAATCGGTAAAGGTCAATCCCACGCACTGTCCGTTGGGCCAACTGCCGTCGGTCGATTCGGCAAACATCAAGCCGATGTTATACCCTTTTACGTCGGAGAAGGTGAGGTACGACCAGTCGATACGGCGCAGGGTGATGCCGATGGCATAATTGTATAGGAGATCTTCCAACGCACGGATCGCCTCGTCTGTGACGGGCGCATCGGGAAGTCCCGAATTGATCCAGTAATCGGGCGCAAAATGCAACTCTTCGATACGGGCGATATCCACTACTAAGTCGAAATCCACGCCGATGTTGAGCGGTGTGCCGTACACGCCCCACGCGTTGGGACAACCCGACATCCGCTTCGACTGAATGCCGAAATAGGCATTGTACAGCGTGATGTTGCGGGCAAAGGTGTGCTCGGACAGATCGATGGTGGGAGGGAAGGCTACGGGGTCAAATACCGACTGTTCGGGATACCAGAAGCTGACGTTTTGTACCACGCAGTGTTTACCCATCGTGATAAACGGCGTGCCGTTTTCTTCGCCCTTTCCGCAATAGACCGCCAAAACGGTGCCGAGCATTCCTATGTTTTCATCGGGATTGGCCCATTCGCCGTGGATCGCCGTGCCGTACGGCACACGGATCTCGCGGCGGAATTCCCACGTACCCGCGGGAATGAACAGTGTGCCGCCGCCCGCCGCGCTGAGACCGTCCAGCAACGAATTTACCACACCGCTGTAATCGGTGCGGCCAAGACTGTCCACGGGGGCGATCTCAGGGTGTGCGGTAAGATACTCACGCAGGTTGTATCCGGCGAACACGGCCGTACCGTCGCCGTACCCTTCGGTGATATCCACTTTACGGAATACGGGCGGGTCGGCACGGAAGGTACCGTCACCGATCGGCATGTCCGACACGGTGGGACGTTCCTCGGTGGGAACGGCGGTGTCGACAAACATCATGTTGCACAGTTTGATGTTGCCCGTGCCGCCGCTGTATGCCGCACCCGCGTCATCATACAGATACATACGGAAGTAATTGAAGGACGAGGGATCAAATTCCCCGCCGAAGGTGCCCGTGAATGCGGAAAGCGGAATGATCACACGTTTCCACACGTCCTGTTCAAAGGGAAGCACCGTACCGGGGCGCGCCGACAACTCTTCGGAATCGCATCCGCCGCTCGACGTGATCTCCAGCTGACCGTTCAAACGGCCGCCGCCCATGTAACTTTGGAATTTCGCATCGCCGCTCATATAAATATCCATCTGCAACGCCACCCGCAACGGGTCGGTGTTGTAGCCGTAGGCGGTGAGGTCAAACGCGTCAAACCGTTCATCGCACTGGGCGAACACCGTTCCGCTGCCAAGGGTCAGATTGAGTGAGAAATGGTGATCCATACGGTAGAGAACGTACGCGTTCTCTGTTTGCTCTGCCGCCGCGGGCAGGATGACGGGAACAGACGATATCACCAGGCAAAGACAAAGGAGAAAAGATAACCACCGTGTTTTCATGATATACTCTCCTTTCATGCGTCCACAGGACCGTTCAGTAACAGATCGTGTTGTTTTTCGGTATGGGATTCCCTGAGTGTGCGCGGTGGGTTGACCGTCCATCCTATGTCGGTCATTAAGCGGTTCAGTAACGCGCGGTGCGCTGTTGAATCGGCATTCAGATTCAGCGAGGAGAGGATGACCTTTCCCGCTTTGTGCGGCAACAGCACCCATGCCGTGCCGCTCGGTTTCTCTAAGGATTCGTACATCTGCACCGCTCCGCATTTGCGGTTTTCGGGTTGGTCGTTAAACAACGACCAATCGGTATCGGCGGCGGTGAGAAGCACCGTGCCGCCTTTTGCCAAACTGCCGTCCAGCCCGTGTGTGAGAATGGCTCTTTCCTGTTCGTTTTCCGCAAAATACAAGAGTTCCGTGGGAATGGATGCCACAAAGGGATGCGCGCTGCCGCGTGCCAGTTGCGTGGCACGGCGGGCGGTCAGCGTGAGGGTTCCGCCAAACCATGCCGCCACGCGTTCGGCGGCGCTGTCACCGTCAAGGTGAAGCAGTGCCGTGCCGCCCGCGGCAGTCACGTCGTTTATGCGGTCTATGGCATCGTCGCGGCAGGTAGCCACGTCCACCGCCAACGCATCACCGCCGCGCACAAAGGTCGCACCCGCATCCCCGAGACGGCGATACAACGTGCAATCGCCGCTGCCGAGGAAGGATACCGCGGCGCGGTGATCGTACGCGGGCTGTGCGGGAAGCGTGGCGGTGTACGGTGCCCATTTGGCATCCCGCGCATCGTCACGTGCAGTGGCGTCCCGCATGGCCCGCACCATCGCAAGTTCGCGATATGCAGGCAGGGCGGGGTCCCAACCGGGATTCAACGTGCCCACGAACGGCGGAATGCGTTCCAGATACAACCCCGCTTCGCCTTCCGAAACGTAAGGGAAGCGGATGCCGTCTTCCAACGTGGGCAGGCGGGTGAAATCGTCGTAGCCGTACGGCAACTGTTCCAGTCCGAACCACATCAGTTCGCTGGGGGAGAAGTAGATTAGTTGGTCTTGAAAAGCACGCAGGTTGTTGTAGAGGTCGATACCGAGCGCTTCGTTTCGTCCTTCATAACTTTCGTAAGCACGTTCCCCGTTAAAGGCGGCCATCTGTGCGGGACGGGCGTAATACGTGCCGCCGTTTTCGCCTACCACCATCGGCTTGTCAAGCACGGGCAGGGTGCGTGCCCCGTGCCCGTAGTGCTTACTCCACACGGGCAAAGTGCCGCGCAGGTCTTCGTCACCGTCGCAGGTGATGAAGTCGCGGGTGGTATCCAGCGTTTGTATACGTTTGCCGAGTGCGATGATCTTTTCGTAAAACCGATCCTGATCGCGTTTGGCGGCTTCGTCGTACAAAAAGATAGCAAACAACTCGTTGCCGAAGCTCCATCCGCACACCGATGCGCGGTTGCGGTCACGATGCACCAGACCGTCCAGATGGGCGGCATACCGTTCCCAGGCAACGTCGTCTTCGAAATTCAAGGTAAGGCAGCTGCCGAAGATCGCGGTCTCGTCCAGCACGGCAATGCCCATCTCGTCCGCCACGTCCAAGAACACCTGCGGGTGTGGTTGCGCGTGCAGGCGCACGGCGTTGCCGCCCACGCTTTTGATCAGACGGTACCAACTTTGAATGAACGGACGGGAGAACATAAACGGCCCAAAAGGATGGCAGATGTCCGCGATCAGCCGTATCGGCTCGCCGTTTAACAGCAGTTCCTTGCCTGCCAGCCGCCATTGCCGCCACCCAAAGCGGACAACGTGCCGATCCTCGTGCATCGCCGTGCGGGCGGTGAGGGATACCGCGTGCAGATGCGGTGTGTCGGGTGTCCAAAAGGGGAGCGTAACGTCGTTTGCGGCGACGGTGACGGTGATACACGCACCCGCCGTAAGTGTCACCTCTGCCGAGGGCAGTGACAGCACCGCCTTGCCCAACCGTCCGTCGGGTACGGCGGCATCGGGGGGGCAAAGGAAGGGGTGTACCGCACCGTCGAGCGACACGGTCTGCACCGTGTCGGTGGCGTTGCGCAGCGTTACTTCGCATTCCAAACGCTTTTCGTCCGCCAACGGGCGAACGTATACGTCTTCAACGTACACCGCGGGCAGGGAGACGAGATACACGTCCTGCCAGATGCCCGCCAGATCCTGCGTGTTGGAGCCGTGGGCATACGGTGTACGCATCAAGCGATAGGTGTCGCTCTGCTTGTCAAACAGATGCATCTGTTGTACCCCGACGGTGAGTTCGTTTTCGCCCACGTGTAAGAGGTCGGTCACCTCGATGTCAAAGGGGAGAAAACTGTCGAAATGTTCGCCCGCCTTCTGCCCGTTGACGTATACGGCGGCATGTCCCATCACACTCTCGAAATGTAAGAACAGCCGCCTGCCTGCCTCGCTTGCGGGCAACGTTACCGTGCGCCGCAACCACCCTTGTTTTGCGTGATCCCACGCGGCGGGATAGGAGGGATAGTACACCGAATCGGGGACGTACCGCATCGCCTCATCGGTGCGGTCTACCCGTCCGTTCCCCCAGATGTTACCGTTCCACGGAGAGGGAATATATATGGGCGTGTCACTGAAATCTTCCGCATCGGGCCACGGCAGTACGGGCGGTACACCGCTGCCCTTCACGAAATCGGTGCCGATCGGCATCGGCGCAAACTGCCACCGACCGTTCAGACACCATTGATGCCGTGCGCACGTCTCTTCGGGGGTGAACAATAAGCGGTCGGGTGCAAACTTGTCGGAATATACGTGAGACATTGTAAGACCTCCTCCTGACAGATCAAGCATAAAGAATCGTCCGTAAAATTGCAACGATAAATGAAAAAAACGACAAATTATGTCCGTAAATATGAATAATAATGTGACGTCAAAGGGTGTTTTGCTGACTTATTGGGTGAAAAGATGACGCAAAACGGTCGGGCGCGAATGAACGCACGGGCATCGCAAAACCGCCTCTTGACGGATGTAAGGGAACTTGCTATACTCATTATAGGAAATTACAGTAAAAGTTGCAATGGAAAATCAGAAAGCGGATATATGTAAAAAAGTGATGTGACGAATATGCAAGAGGTGTTTTATTGGCGAGCGCCGCAGCCCGTGGCGGTGCAAGAACCGTTTACCGTGTCACTGGCAGGGGAGACGTTCGGGCAGCATTACCGTATGCAACGGGACGATGCGTGGGAATACGTGTGTGCGTATATTGAGAGCGGGCGCGGCACGCTGGTGTATGACGGACGTACGTATAACCTCTCCGCGGGGGACACTTTCGTCCTGCATAAGCACTCCGATCATACGTATTATGCCGATGCACAGGATCCGTTCCGCTTCTTGTGGTTTAACTGTTTGGGCAAACTGATGCCGTTACTGTTTCAGGCATATGGGTTAGACAGAAGGGTCATCATTCCGCAATACAATGACCCGACGTTGTTTCGGGAATTCCATGCGATCTGCCGCGCTCTGTCTGAACCGACAGAGGTGTACAAGCAATGCGCCGTGCAGTTTCACCGCCTTGTTGCCTCGTTTGCAACGCATATTGAAAAGATGGAAAAAAGCGATTCGCTGGCCTACCGTGTGAAATGCCAATTGGATGAGAGCTTGAACGATACGCTTTCGCTCAAAATGCTTGCAGAAAGCATAGGATATTCGGCGGCCCACGTGGGGCGATGCTTCAAGGCGGCATACGGAGTGACACCGTATCAGTATCTGTTGAGAGAAAAACTGGCGGCGGCAGAAACACTGTTGCGCAGTACCGATATGCGCGTGCATCAGATCGCTGAATTGTTTGGATTTACCGATGAATTTCATTTTTCAAATGCGTTTTATCACCGTTACGGCCATCGCCCACGTGCGTTGCGCGAGTAAGCAGAGGAAGCAAAGGAGAAAGATATGAAACGTGACCTCATTTCCATTATCGTTCCGTGCTATAACGAGCAGGAGGTGCTGCCGCTGTTTTACCGCGAGACGGCGGCGGTGGTCGATACGATGGACGTCGACGTTGAGTTCGTGTTTATCGACGACGGCTCGAAAGACCGTACGTTACCTGTGTTGCGCGAACTGGCGGCAGAGGACGAGCGGGTGTTCTATTACTCCTTTTCCCGCAATTTCGGCAAAGAGGCGGGCATCTTCGCGGGGCTGACCTATGCACGCGGGGATTACACGGTCATTATGGATGCCGATCTGCAGGATCCGCCCGCGCTGTTGCCGTCAATGTACGATGCCGTGAAGAACGAAGGGTATGACGCGGTGGCGACCTGCCGCGTGACCCGCAAAGGCGAGCCGCCGATCCGCTCGTTTTTTGCCCGCATGTTTTATAAGATCATCAACCGTATCTCGGATGCGGATATCAAAGACGGTGCACGGGATTTTCGTATGATGTCCCGCCAAATGACCGAGGCTGTTTTGTCGATGGGGGAGTATAACCGCTTTTCCAAAGGTATCTTCGGTTGGGTGGGGTATCGCACCAAGTGGCTGTCGTATGAAAACGTGGAGCGCGCCGCCGGCGTGACCAAATGGTCGTTTTGGAAATTGCTGAAATATTCGCTGGAAGGCATTGTCAATTTCTCCTCGGTACCGCTGTACGTGTCCTCGTGGGTGGGGCTGTTCTTCTGTCTCGCGGCGTTCGTGGCGACGGTCTTCTTCTTCGTGCGTCGCCTGCTGTTCGGCGATCCCGTCACGGGCTGGGCATCGCTTGCGTGCCTCATCACCTTCATCGGCGGCGTGCAGTTGTTCTGTGTAGGGGTGCTCGGGCAGTATATGGCACGTATGTATGCCGAAAGCAAAAAACGTCCCATCTTCCTGCTGCGTGAGACCAACCGTAAAGGAGAGAGGGAATGAAGCGAGTATGGAGTTTGGTCTGCGGGGCGTTGGGGGATAAGGAAAGCCGTGTGTATCTGCCCGATATGCTGGCGATAGCAGTGACGGCGTTCTTTGCCGTATGTGCGGGAACGATGCTTTTTGTTCCGCACCGATACACCGACGATGCATTTTTGGCGGCGGTGTCTCCCGCATGGTTTGCGGTGTCCTTTTTGAGCGGCGCCGTCGCGCTGTTCGCGCTGTGTGCCCTGTTTCGGTCCCGGCGGATATTGCCGTGGGCGATGGCGGCGGCCACGGTGGCGTTTTGTCTTTCTCTGCCTCTGGGGGATGAGCATAAGATCTCACTCGGTTGCGGTATCGCATTGGTGTGTTTTCTTGTTTGCCGCTGGCTGTTTCACCGTTTTGACCGTCCGTTTGCCGTTTCGCATTTCACCTTTAAGGCCGCAGGGTGGGTAACGGTCGCACTGTTTTTGGTGTTTACGGTTGCCATGTCGCTGATGGGGGCGGCACGGTATTATTCGTTTACCTATAATACGTTCGATTTCGGCATTTTTGCCCAGATGTTTGCGTATATGAAGGAGACGGGCTTGCCGTTCACCACGGTAGAGCGCACGGGACTTCTCTCGCATTTTGCGGTGCATTTCTCGCCCTTCTTTTATCTCTTGTTGCCGGGATATCTGCTGTTTTCCTCACCCGTCTATTTGTGCGTAGTACAAACCCTCTTCGTGGGGGCGGGTGTGTTTGCGGTGTACGGCATAGCCAAGGAAATGGGCTTTTCCGCTAAGGTGACCGCCCTGCTGTCGGCACTGTATCTGTTGTATCCCGCCTTCCCCTACGGGCTGTATTACGATTTTCACGAGAACAAATTTCTTACCGTGTGTCTTCTGTTTACGCTGTACTTCTTGCTCAAACGGCGGTTCGTACCGTTTTACGTGTGTGCCTTGCTCTTGTGTTCGGTCAAAGAGGACGCGGCGATCTATCTTGCGGCGATCGCACTGTTTATGCTGTTTCATGAAAAACTGATCGGGCACGGCACGGTCACCTTACTGCTGTCGGTGGGCTATTTTGTGTTTGCTCTCACGATGATACAAGTGTGCGGTGCCACCGAGTCGATGGAGTTCGGGTATCGGTACTCGGATTTTGCGGTGAACGGTACGGTGAGTTTCGGCACGATCCTGCAAACGGCGCTGTTGAATTTCGGTAAGACCGTATCGTTAATGTTTACGGCAGAGAAGGTGGAATTCCTTTTGTGGATGTTCCTGCCCGTGCTGTTCACACCGTTTGTGAATCGGCGCGTATCGGTGTTTTTGCTGTTCGTGCCGATGGTGTTTGTGAATTTGATGAGCAGTTGGCCGTATCAGCACGACGTCGAGTATCAGTACACCTACGGTGTCGCGGCGATGGTGCTCTTTGCGGCGATGGTGGCACTGCGTTCCCTCTCGCCGCGGGTGAGGGGCGCGGTGCTGTTGGCGTGCGTGATGCTGTCGGCATCGCTGACGTTGCCGTATGTGTGCCACCGTACTAAGGGGTACGTGAAAGGATATCTGGAAAATCGCACGGTATTTCACGAATCCATCGCGTTCTTGCGCGCGCAGGTGCCGCGTGAGAGCGTGATCGGTGTGGAAGGAGACGTAATGCCCGTATTGTACGATTATCCGCACTTGGTATTGGAGCCGCGCACCGAAGAGCAGACGGTGGGCGTGGAGTATTACGTGGCCAAATGGGAGGACATAGAAGATTTTGCTGAAATGGTGGATATGGGCTTCACGTTACATGCAGAGAACGGTTACGTTGTAGTCTTAAAAAATCCGAATGCGTAACACACGGTTTGTTGCAAAGAATGTCGAAAATTTCTTTGAAAAAGGGGTTGACATTTGAGAGAGAAGTGTGTATACTATAGTAACCGGAAACGCACCGGATATATCGCGGGGTGGAGCAGTTGGTAGCTCGTCGGGCTCATAACCCGAAGGTCGTGTGGTTCAAGTCCCGCCCCCGCAACCATAAAAATCACAACCCACATCCGTGGGTTGTGATTTTTCTTTGTTCTGAGGTGGAGTCGCTCCACCGACCGAGGGTTATGAGCCCTTGGGCGAATAACCTGCTTCGATGCCGACCGCCGCCGGTGGCGGATAAAGGGAGGCAGAGAAGGGGCAGCGGTCAAAATCGGCAACGGCAATCGCCGTGCTCGCCGATTTTGGGAACCGCAACCCGTATGGTCGTGTGGTTCAAGTCCCGCCCCCGCAACCAACAATGCGAACCGAAAAAGATATCGGTTCGGAAAACCCAGAAACCACAACGGTTTCTGGGTTTTTTCGTGCCATTTTTCAAGGTGCAATTCAAAAGATATCATTTCCCCAAAACGACCTTTGGACAGGACTTGAACTAAATACTTGGGCTTTTCGGGGCATATTTTACGATTAATTTCGTGAGGTCCGCCTCTATTCCCCAAGGGACTTTACTTATTCAAGTTATCCGCGCGGGTTGTTTTT
>CAZESL010000044.1:0-19244 GCA_964515215.1 uncultured Eubacteriales bacterium | reverse complement strand
CAGTGAAACCGCAAACATCATTTGGCCGATAGGTCAACATCAGTCCGCTTGAGCGGACACGAAACGAGGTTGTGCTTCGCACAAACGATGTTACGGCTACGCCGTAAACGATGTTACGGCTACGCCGCAAACGATGTGATGCTTCGCATCAACGATGTTCTCCTGCGGAGAAACGATGTTGCACTTCGTGCAAATTTCTGCTATCACATACAACACTTCGCCTTGATCTATTGTTGCTTTTTTACATATTCTCATCTTCTGTATATTGCATGATATCTTCAACATTGCATTCAAGAATTTTACAAAACATTTCTATTGTATGAGTGCTCACGCTTTCGTTTCGTTTGAGTCTTGTGATCTGTGCGGGGCTGACATTATATTTTTTAATCAGCGTATATTGCGTTACGCCTTTTTCTTTCATGGTTCGCCACAGTTTATCATAGGTTATCATAATTCTCAATCCTCCCTATTGACATATTAACCAAAAACGGTGTATAATCATATTAACCGATATCGGTTATTGCATTGCTTCGGAGGAATTGTTGATGGGATTTCACGTTTTATCTTATGCCAAAGCAAAGATCCTTGAAGGGGACTTTGATCTGGCCGCTTCCTACTACAGCAGGGCCGGAAGCGAGGGGATAGCCAATTGCGTTGTGGATCTGCGGTATCTTACGAAGGAATACTTGGTTTATCCGTTAGAGTATGAAGGTGCAACAAATCACCTTGAATATCGCATATAATAAATAAATTTATTTCCTAATAAGCGGGTGAAAAAAGGTTGACTTTATGACGAAGAAGAGGTAAAATACACTTGGAGGAGTGTCTGCTTCTTCGGGAAATAGAGATCAACCTTGCCTTGTGTTGCCAAAAAAGAGATGCAACACAGGGCATGTGGTGCATACTGTAAAGTGGAAGGGATACATTTATGGACAAGACAACAAAGAATACCAACACAAAAGACTACTATGTGGTCGACTTAGCACACGTGGTCAAGGTCGTGTGGCAGAGAATATGGATCGTCGCGATCGTGAGTATTCTCGTGGCGGGCATCGGTTTTTCCATCGCCGCGTTTGCCATCACTCCGACGTACGCCTCTTCTATTTTGCTGTACGTAAACAACAGTTCTTTCAATGTGGGGGATCTCGGATTTAGTATCAGTTCATCGGAATTGACGGCGGCACAGAGTTTGGCGAAGACGTACACCGTGCTGCTCAAAAACCGCACCACACTGGAACGGTTGGTGAACGAAACGGGGGTCTCCTATGACTGGGAGGATCTGTATGATATGATCGCGTCCGATCCCGTGAACGAGACCGAAGTTATCCGCGTGACCGTGACGTGTGAAGATCCGTACGAGGCGCAACTGATCGCCAACGGTATTGCAAAGGTGTTGCCGCAGCGTATCGCAGAGATCGTGGAGGGCGCTTCGATGGAAGTGGTGGACTCCGCTATCGCGGTGACCGAAAAGGTGGCACCGAGCATCGCGGCCTTCACCGCGGTCGGGTTTGTGATCGGCGCGTTGCTGTCGATCGTGATATTGGTGGTCACCGCACTGATGGATAATACGGTGCACGACGAGGAATACGTCATTCAGACGTATGAATATCCGATCTTGGCGAAGGTGCCCGACCTCTTGGACGGTGGTGCGCGCAAGTACGGATATTACTACAGACGCAGTTCGTCAAACGCTTCGAGCACTTCAAATACGAAGTAAGGGAGGGATACCAATGCCGAAAAGAACAAAGAAAAAAAGTGTGTTTTCCATTACCGACAGCCAGAAAACATTACACAAGAATCTGGAGTTTACGGCGACCGAACAGTACAAACTGCTTCGCACGAATCTGTCCTTCACCTTGCCGGAGACCGAGGGGTGTAAGATCATCGGCGTGACGAGTTCGATGCGCGGCGAAGGGAAGAGTACCACAGCGGTCAACCTTTCCTACGTGCTGGCGGAAAGCGGTAAAAAAGTTTTGTTGATCGACGGTGACTTGCGTATTCCTTCGATCGCTAAAAAGATGAAGGTCGCGAGCAGCCCCGGCTTGACCGATCTTTTGCGCGGCGATGCCACGGTAGATCTGGAAAAGATGCAATCACCCCATTTCTGGAACTGGTATATCATGCCGTCGGGCACCCTCCCGCCCAACCCTTCGGAACTCTTGGGTTCCAAGCGTATGGGCACGGTGTTGGAAACGCTTTCGGGGCAGTTTGATTACATTGTGGTGGATCTGCCGCCCGTCAACATCGTTTCGGATGCCTTGGCGATCTCGAAGTACATCACGGGCATGATCGTGGTCATCCGCGAAGAATATACCGAGAAGAAGGAACTGGAGACCTGTGTGCGCCAATTGCGTTTGTCCAACGTCAACGTGCTCGGTTGCGTGATGAACGAGACCAAGAGCGGCAAAGGCTATTACAGCCGCTACCGTTACAAGCGGTATTACCGTTACTATAAGACGTACGGTAACTACGATTACGCCACAAAGCGGTGATGCGTATGATCGATCTTCATGCACATATTCTTCCGCAGATGGACGACGGCAGTAAAAGCGTAGAGGAAAGCCGGACGATGTTCACGACACTGGCGGCACAAGGTGTGGATACGGTCGCGGCGACCCCGCACTTTTACGCGAACGACGAATCGGTCGAAGCGTTTTTGGAGCGGCGGGAGGAGGCGGCGGCACGTGTGCGGGAAGCCGCCGCGGGAATGACGCTGTTGTGCGGTGCAGAGGTGAGGTATTATCCCGGCATCGGGCACATGGAAGGCCTGCCGCGTTTGCAGATCGGGGACAGCGAGTTGCTGCTTTTGGAAATGCCCGTTGCTCCATGGACAGAATACACGGTGAGGGAACTTACCGAACTGGCGGATGCGCGCGGCGTGCAACTGGTACTGGCACATATTGAGCGGTATCTGCCGTTGCAAAAAGCCGCCGTCTGGCAGCGGTTGTACGAGAGCGGAATACTGATGCAGGTGAATGCACAGTTTGTGACGGCGCTCACTACCAGACGGAAAGCGTTGCGTATGCTGTCGGAGGGGAGGATCCATTTCCTCGGTTCCGATTGCCACAACACCACCACCCGCCCGCCGCAGCTGGCCCCCGCCGCTGCGGTGATCGAAAAGCGGTTGGGTTCCGAGTTTTTGGGTCAAATGAACGAGTTCGGCTACGCCGCACTCGGGCATAATATATAAGTCAATCTATTCATTTCAGAAAGGATGAATTGAAAATGAAAAAAGTATTGGTCATTTGCTGTGCGCTGCTCATGGTGATGAGCATGGGTGCCGTGGCGTTTGCCGCACCCGGAAGTTTTGTGTCCAGCCCCACGGGGAATCAGGCACCGACAGTGGTGGAGTTCGAGGCGGCGGACGAAGAATGTACTGCCGAATTGGTGATCACCCCCTACAGCGACCGCGACGAATTGCCTGAAGCGATCCAAGAGATGATAGAGAAGGCGTACGGTGAGATCCGCAGTACCACGGATCTCACCACCCTGAATGCGGCGCTCGCCGAGTTGGCGGAAAGCCTCAAGATCGCGGGCACGGATCTCGCTGTCAGCGACCTGTTTGACATTCACATGACGGGCTGTGACTACCATGAAGAGCATAAGGATTTCGACATCGTTCTGTCGTCGGATATGCTGCACAACTTCGTCGGTCTGTTGCACATGAATGCCGACGGTGAATGGGAATTGATCGACAATGCAAAAGTCGTGAACGGTGAGCACTTGGTCTTCTCGGTGGATGCCTTCTCTCCCTTCGCGATCGTGGTGGAAGAAGAAGGCGCTGCCCAGACGGGTGAGAACAGCCACATCTGGTTGTACGTTGCGATCATGGCGGCTTCGGCGGCAGCGATGGTGATCGTGTGGAAAGCTTCCAAGAAGCAGACGGCGTAAGTGAGTGTGCGCTATGAAAACGACACGTACACGCGGTAATACGGTTTTACGTGGTATTCTGGCATTGTTGTTGGTCGTGTTTTTGGTAGCAGCCACCTTCTTGGGGGTAGAACTGTGGGAAAAGCGGCAAGGTGCTTTTCCCGAACGGGAGACCGCCACCGCAACGCTCACGCACAACGGGACGGAATACGTTTTGAAAGATTCGCTCGAAACCTATTTGTTTATCGGTCTGGATACGTTTGAGGATACGGAAGATGCCGATTCCTACAACAACGACCGTCAGGCGGACTTCTTGATGCTGTTGGTGTTGGATAACGCGGAAAAGACCTGCCGTGTGATCCATGTCAACCGTGACTCAATGGCCGAGATGAACGTTTTGGACGTGGCAAGCAACAAGATCGGTACGGTTACGAAGCAGATCGCGCTGGCGCACACCTACGGTAACGGGCAGGAAGTCAGTTGCCAAAATACTGCCAACGCAGTTTCGAAACTGCTGATGGGGATCGACATTGACCATTACGTGTCGGTCACGATGGATGCCGTGCCGATATATAACGACTTCGTAGGCGGCATCACGGTGGAGATCCTGGACGATTTCACCGCGACCGACCCCGCGATGGTGCAGGGCGCGACCCTTACCCTGACAGGTGAGCAGGCGCTCTGCTACGTCCGCTCACGTTACGGTTTGGACGATCCTACCAACAACAACCGTATGAAACGCCAAAAGCAGTATCTTGAGGCGTTGTATGCGCGTGCCCGTCAGTTGGCGGCAGAGGATGAAGAGTTTATCGCTCGTGCCGCACTGAAACTGGAGGAAGGCTATCTGGTGACCGATTGTCTCGGAAACCGCTTGACGACTCTTCTTGAAAAACTTGCCTCTTACGAATTGCTCGGTGTTTCGGATATCAAGGGTGAGACGAAGATGGGCGAGAAATGGCTGGAATTTTATCCCGACGAAGATTCGGTGAAGGATATTGTCGTGACGTGTTTCTACGAAGCGAAAAAATAAGAGGGATCTCGACGGAAAGGAAGTGAATAACACTTGGCGACAGAACAGCATGCAATGCCGGAACAGGAGAAAACGGTGATCTTACCGTGTGAACATACCAAAGAGTACTATGTGGAAGATCTGGGGGAGGTTCCCCAAAAGCCGCTGTATGCGGCAATAAAACGCACGTTTGATATCGTTTGTTCCGTGTTGGCGTTGGTGATCCTTGCTATTCCGATGGCGGTAATCGCCATAACGGTCAAGTGCACTTCCCACGGTCCCGCCTTTTACCATCAGGATCGTTTGGGGTTGAACGGAAAGCGGTTTGACGTGATCAAGTTCCGTTCCATGGTAGAGGATGCGGAAAAGGATCATATTCAATGGTCGGAAGGAGAGGATGACCCCCGCATTACTCCGATCGGCCGTTTCCTACGCAAAACGCGGTTGGATGAACTGCCGCAGTTTTGGTGTATTTTGAAGGGGGAAATGAGCCTGGTCGGTCCGCGTCCCGAACGTGAAGTGTTTTATGACGAGTTTGAACAGTACATTCACGGTTTCCGTGAACGGCTGAAGGTCAAACCCGGTCTTACGGGATTGGCGCAGGTGCGCGGCGGCTACTACCTCATGCCGGAAGAGAAGATCGTATATGATGTGGAATACATAAAAACGCGCTCGATATGGTTGGACCTGAAGATCATGCTGGAAACGGTCGGGGTCGTGTTCAAGCGCGAAGGTGCAAAATGAGGGTGTCGAAACTATGATTGCTATACGCTTGAAGATCTTGTTTTTGATCGCTTGTTTTGCCGAGGCGGCGTTTTTGTTGGTTGCACAGGTGATCGGAAGTACCGTGTTGATACTCCCGTGCCTTGCCTGCTTCCTTGTGCTGACGGTGTGGGCGACGCTGAAACATATGTCCCTGCCGGTGTTTTTGTTTTTTTTGCCGTTTGCAACGTTGCTGAAAATACGACCCGGCACGATCTCGTTTTACACCGTGGCTCTGTTTATGGCGTACGTCATTTACATGGTGATGGGCAGTCGCGATCTGAAGGTATATCACTTGATACCGGCGTTGTGCTTGATGATCATCACGTTGGCCGTTCGAACGTTTCACGGATATTCCCTTGAAAACAGTTATCTGCTGTTTTGCGCTACGCTGTTGCTTTTGCCGTTTTTGGCGCAGGAATTGGATCGGGAATATGATTTTTATTGGCTGACCTGTTTCTTTGCGCTCGGCATCATCGTGGCAGCGGTGACCGCGCGACAGTTGACCGTGTTTCCCACCATTTCTCGATACATTGAGGTCTTCGATCTGTTCGGTGCGCGACGCTATTCGGGATATTACGGTGACCCGAACTTCTATTCCGCGCAGATCACGGCGGCGATCGGCGGTGTGCTCGTTTTGTTGCTCAACCGTTTGCGTGCGGGACAGACCGTGGCGTTGGTCCTTTTGATGGAGATGTTACTGTATTGTGGTTTTCTGTCATTATCCAAATCCTTTTTGCTGGTTACCGTTGCACTTTTACTTCTTTGGGGTGTGTCGGTACTGTTCCAAAAGGAACGTTTATCTGCTAAACTGATGATCCTGCTGACATTTAGTTTCGGCATCTTATTTTTGCTGTCCAGTACGCTCTTTACCGATATGATCGGCACGGTCATATCGCGCTTCAGCGGGAACGACTCGTTATCTGATCTGACCACGGGGCGTACGGAATTGTGGCTGAGTTATATGCGTGCCTTTATAGAAGACCCCCTGCTGTTGCTGTTCGGCAACGGATACGTTCACGTTCTTGTGAATGACCGCGCCTCGCATAACACGATCATTCAAACGGTGTTTCAGTTTGGTTTGGTCGGCGGGTGCGTACTGCTCGTGTGGTTCGTGTGCTACATGCGTGCGTTGCTGGGCGACACGCGCATACGTTGGGATACGTTAGCACAACTTTGTATCTTGGCGATCGGTGCTTTCGGACCGTGGATGGCGCTGGATATTTTGTTCTTTGATGATTTTTTCCTGATTCCCGTATACGTCTGTGTGGCTATACGCTTTGTGACACGCCGCGCGATGGAAACGGCAGAGACGGAGTAGATATCGCAAGGGAGGTGAAATGATGGGAGAGGTTACCGTATCGGTTATTATGCCGGTGTACAACTGTGCCGCTTACGTGGAAGAGGCGGTGCGTTCGGTCTTGTCCCAGACCGAACGGAGCTTGGAACTGCTGGTGATCGACGACGGTTCTACGGACAATACCTTCACCATCGTTGAACGTCTTGCGGCAGAGGATGCGCGTGTGATCGCGCTCAAGAACCCCGAAAACATGGGGGTGGCACGTACCCGCAACCGCGGATTGGATATGGCACGCGGCGAGTTCATCGCGTTTTTGGACGGTGACGATCGCTGGCATCCCGAAAAATTGGAAGAGCAGATCGCACGGATGCAGGCGGAAAACGCCGATCTGTCCTATACCTCTTATGCCATTGTGGATGCCGCAGGTGATCCCTCTAAAGCGGCGTACATTGTGCCCGCCCGCGTGGATTTCAACAGTCTGCTGAAGGAAAACGTCATCGGCTGTTCCACCGTGATGTTGACCCGTGCGGCGGCAACGCATCGGTTTGCCACGGATTTTTATCATGAGGATTACTGCTTGTGGTTGGATATTTTGCGGGAAGGGCACACGGCGGTCGGATGTACCGCGGTGCTGACCGATTGGCGTTTGATTCAAAATTCCCGTTCGTTTAATAAGAAAAACAGCGCACGCAACCGTTGGCGTATCTATCGCGGGTATTTGAAACTGTCGGTGATACGCAGTGCATATGCATTCGCGTGTTACGCCGTAAACGGCGTCAAAAAATACTACTCCAAGAGGAGAGACGGCTCATGACGGTGTCCCCTGCTTCATTGGAAGAGCATCAGGCCGCGCTGTTGGAACTGCTCACGGAGTTTGACCGTGTTTGTCGCTTATTGGATATTCCGTACATCTTATTTGCGGGCACCATGCTCGGTGCGGTGCGACACGAAGGATTTATTCCGTGGGATGACGACGTTGATGTACTGATGTTACGCCGTGACTACGACCGCCTTATGCGTGAGGGCGATGCGGTGCTTGATCGGGAACGGTTCTTTTTGCAAAAGGAATTTTCGGAACATTGGCCGATGTTCTTTTCCAAACTGCGGCTAAACGGTACTACGTGTCTTGAAACCTACCACCCGAAAGACACCGATGCGCACTTCGGTGTGTATATGGATATCTTTCCGTGCGACAATGCCGCCGAGAGCGCTTTAGGGCGCAAAGTGCAGTTCTATGCTTCTAAGGCGGTCATTGCCAAATCGTTATATCGGCGCGGATATGAAACGGACAGCGTTTCAAAAAAACTGTTTATGCAAGCGTGCCGTATCCTTCCTACCTCTTGGCTTTTGCGGACGGTCAAAGGCGGCCGCGAAGACAGCCGCCGACTACACACGTTTTTTGCCGCCGCTTCCGCGTACGAGAAGAATGTGTTTCCCCGTGCGTGGTTGACGGCACGGGATACGGCACGGTTTGAGGGGCGCGAGTTTCCCATCCCCGCAGAATACGATCGCGTGCTGACACACATGTACGGTGATTACCGACAACTGCCGCCGCCCGAACAGCGGCGCGTAAAACGGCA
Organism: uncultured Eubacteriales bacterium; assembly: GCA_964515215.1. Lineage (GTDB taxonomy): Bacteria > Bacillota > Clostridia > Oscillospirales > Acutalibacteraceae > SIG588. Next base: position 10,723 of record CAZESL010000044.1, on the reverse strand, counting down.
TGCGGTGTTGGTGGATCTGCATAATGGTTATGAGAAATACCGTGACGGGCACCGCGATATGATCTTTGATACGGTGACCGAAAGCATACGATAGGAGGGCGACCGATGCGCATCAAGTATGTGTTTGGAATAGTGGTGTGCATCTGTGTGATCGCTGTGTGTGCCACGGTCATTACGGTGGTTTCGGTCGGGCGTGACCGCCCGAAACCCGCACAGTCCGACGGTGATACAACGACTGCGGTAACCACCGCCGATCGGACGAACACGTCCTTACCTGTTCCGGAGGTGCTGTCGGCCACGGAGAACGGCGAATGGGTGGAGATCGAAACGACGGTCGGTGCGTTTCACTATCCCACCGCCTTGGCGGACATTCTCCGTGTCGAAGCCGTCAGTCACGGTGATGCGGCGGCATTGCAGTTTGTTGCGCGATTGGACGAACGGGACGTTACAGTCTATACTATACATTATAATAAAGCGGTAGGTATCCGTTGCGGTACATGGAAAATGTCGGATACTGCCGAAGAAATTGCGGTGTACGCCGATCTTACGGAGACGACCGACGGCATTTCCGCCGATTGGTTGGGGACGTTTTACGCCGCACAGGAAACGTTTAACGACGTGCTGTCGTCCATGGCGGAGGACAGCCGATTCACACGGCAGGAGGGAGCGTAACGTGAAAATGCAGGTGCTGGTGGCAACGATGCATCAGACGGATACCTCGCTTGCCGAAAGGATGAATATTCGCTGCGATGCGGTACTTGCCAATCAGGCGGATCGCGAAGAGATCGTGACGGTGGATACGCCGTACGGTGGGCGGAAGATGGTCACCACCGCTACCCGCGGTGTGGGATTGAACCGCAATATCGCCTTGATGGCGGCGGAGGCCGATATTCTGCTGTTAGCGGATGATGACGTTGTGTATAACGACGATATGCCCCAAGCGGTTGCGGCGGCGTTTGAAGCGTTGCCCGCGGCGGACGTGATCGTGTTTTCAATGGATATTTCAAAGAATGGTGAGATTACCCACCGTCGGGAAAAAGCGGTCCGCCGCTTGCGCGTACATAACGCGATGCGCTACGGCACCTACCGTATTGCGGTGCGCCGTCGTGCGTTGATCGATCATAACATTACCTTTCATCGATCCTTCGGCGGGGGATGTCCTTTCAGCGCGGGGGAAGACAGCTTGTTTTTAAAATCCTGTTTCGACAGCGGGCTTACGGTATACGCCCACACATATACGCTCGGCATCTGTTCGAAAGACACATCCACGTGGTTTCGCGGGTGCGACGATAAGTACTTTTACGACAAGGGCGTGTTGATGCGTAAACTGTTCCCCCGCACGGCGTACGTGATGGCGCTGTATTTCGGTGTTCGCTTCAAGTTGCCTACCGACTACGGCGTGTTTGCACGTTTACGGTGGATATATAAGGGGGTGCGCGGCGGTCGCCGTATGATACCTTTTGCTGAGTATTGCACGGGAGGTCGCCCATGAAGAAGATCCTTATCGTAAACAACAACATGAAGGTTGGCGGTGTGCAAAAAAGTCTGTACAACCTGCTGTGGTCGATCGATACGACCGCCGAATACGACGTCACATTGTTGTTGTTTCGTAAAACAGGCGCGTATCTTGACGATCTTCCGGAAACGGTCAAGGTGATCGAGTGCGACGGTCTGTTCCGTTTCTTTGGCCGTGACCAAGGGGAATTCCGTGGCCCGGAAGCGTTGATGCGCGGCGGGTTTGCCGCGATCAGCCGTTTATTCGGCCGCCATGTTGCCGTGCGGTTGATGTTGATGGGGCAGCCACGGTTGAAAGAACCGTTTGACTACGCCGTTTCATTTTTGCAAAACGGACGTGTGAAATCGTTCTACGGCGGTGTGCCGGACTTTGTCCTTCATCGGGTATCTGCCAAGAAAAAGATCATCTTTTTGCACGGGGATTACCGTGCAAGCGGCCTGAACAATCCTGTAAACAATCGCACGATGGCACGGTTCGATACGGTGGCGGCGTGTTCCGACTCCTGCCGTACGATCTTTGCGCAGGCGCTCACGCATATGGCGGATCGCACGGTAACGGTGCGCAACTGCCACCGATACGACAAGATCCGTGAAATGGCGCAAGAAGATCCGATCGTATACGATCGTACGCGCGTCAATGTGATCACGGTAGCGCGTCTCAGCCGTGAAAAGGGGCTTGAGCGTGCACTGGTCGCCGTGGCCAATGCGTTGGCGCACGATATACCCGTTACATTACATGTGGTGGGTGACGGGGCCAAGCGGGAAGAATGGCAAACATTGGCGAAAACGTTAGGCATTGCGGATCACGTGATATTTTACGGGGAACAGAGCAATCCGTACCGCTATATGAAAAATGCGGATCTGTTTTTACTCCCTTCGTATCACGAGGCGGCACCGATGGTGTTTGACGAAGCGCGTGCGTTGGGAGTGCCGATGCTTACCACCGCCACCACTTCCGCACACGAGATGGTAGCCGACACTTCCTGCGGAGAGGTATGCGATAACACGGAGGAAGCATTGTGTGATGCTTTCTGTCAAATGGTTGCCGATCGTGCGGCACTGGCAGAGCATAAAGCGCGATTGGCAGGTGCAGCGGTGGATAACCGCAGGGCACTGGCACAATGGGATGCACTTTTCGAAGAATAGGGTGAGCAGTGAAACCCGAACCGTAGGTTGGCAAAAGCAAGAAACTTTGCTTTCTTGTTTGTATATATAGACTATCTGAAGGAGAGGATTCAACATGGCAAGACGAATGGCTGCACGTGCCGTAGCGCTGATTCTGGCGCTGGTGCTGTGCCTTGGCATGCTGCCGTTTTCTGCATTGGCAGGCAGTGTGACAACGTATACTGATTTCATGGCGAATTTTAAGAAATTGGAGGAATATGCCGATGCCTTTGCGGTACAGTCGGGCAAGGATTCCGGTGAACTCGTGCTCAACTTTATCCGCACAGGTGTGGAACGCTACCAGACCGGTACGTGGGAAACGCTGGCAGGCGAAGAGATCACTGCTTTCACAGAATATGTGGAAGCACAGGATGATGCGCAGAATACAACGGTGATGAATCTGCGTGACATCGTTATCCGTGATTTCAAGTTGCCCAACGGGAATCCTGCGGATTTCGGTCACATGTTCGGTACGATGAACATTTCTTATGTAGCGGCAGCGGTGCAAAGTGACGACCTGTCGGGTTGGGCGGGCGACCTTTGTGACCTCTTGTACTACAGCGTGGGCGTGGGTGTTCCTGCGGGCACGGTGGATGAAATGGCGGCCTATATTGTGGAGAATTGCTTCGGTGTGGATGCGGATGATGCATTCGGCTGGGACGATTTCTACGGCGATATGGATGCCTACTATCTCATTTCGGAATACGCGGCGGGTAATGGTTCCTTCAGCGCATTGATGGATGCCTATTTTACGGCAGAACTGGATGATATCGACCGTGCGGCATATTTCCTGAACAACCGCTTTGCGGGTGTGGAGACGGCGGATGACGTGCGTGCGGCGATCTACAATGCGTACCGTACCAACGTGGGTATTCAGGTGCTGGAAGCCGACCGCGGCATTTCGGACGCGAGCACGCTTCGTCAAGCGTGCTGCTACGCGTTTGCGGATTATCTGTATTCCAAAGCCAAAGGTCTGTTGGTCGGCGGCGGTGACGAGGGCGGCGAGGAAGAAGACAAGCCCGAAAACGGTTTTTACTCCGTCTTCTCCACCACCTCTTCCGTGTTGGCTCCCGGTATCACGCAGGATATCAAATACGCCATGTCGGCGGACGGCAAACAGATGGTCTACTACGTGGCGACGGTGGATGTCACCCGTGACGACGTGACCATCATGGCGAACTACAAGGACAATGACCCGTCGAAGGGTTGGGGTATGCAGCGTGTGGAAGATCAGGTGGCAGCCCTGGTGAAGAATCACGCCGACGTGGAAAACTTCACCCCCGTAGTGGCTACCAACGGCGACGGTTTCAACACTTCTACGGGCAAACCCGGCGGTCTGCTCGTGATGGAAGGTGTTGAATGGCATCCCGTGGACGGCGACGGCTTCTTTGCCATTCTGAAGGACGGCACCGCGATGATCGGCACGCAGGCCGAATACGCGCAGTACAAGGAGCAGATCCAAGAAGGTATCGGTGCGTTCGGTGCGACGTTGGTGAAGGACGGCGTGATCGTTTGCACGGATAACGGCACCCGTGCCAGCCGTACCGCGATCGGTATCAAGGCGGACGGCTCGGTCGTGATGATGGTGTTGGACGGCCGTCAGGAGCCGTTCTCCTGCGGCGGCTCGCTTGCTGAGATCGCCCAGATCATGTATGAAGCAGGCTGTGTGCGCGCGGTCAACCTCGACGGCGGCGGTTCCACCACCTATATGTCCAAGCCGGAAGGCAGTGACGACATCAAGGTGATCAACCGTCCCTCCGATGGGTATGCCCGCAGCGTGGCGGCGTCGCTCGTGGCAGTGTCCACCGCGAAATCTTCGAAGGAATTCGATCGCGCCATCATTCAGGCGGATTACGAATACATTACCCATAACACCTCCATTCAGTTGAATGCGATCGGTGTGAACAACATCGGTTCGTCCGCCCCCATTCCCGAAGGCGCCTATTGGGAAGTCTCGGATGAAACGGTCGGTACCATTACCGAAGACGGCGTGTTCACCGCATTGGAGATCTGGAACGAGGAAGACTGGACGCTCGAAAATGCGGACGTCACCGTGTCGCTTATGGTGGACGGCGAGGCGGTCGGCAGCATCGACCTGCATGTGGTCGTGCCCGATACGCTGGAATTTACCGAAGATTCCATGAACATCATCTACGGTGTGACGACGGCGCTTCCCATTAAGGTGACCTTCAACGGCAATCCCGTGAAAACGAACGAGTTTGATGTTTTTGCGGCTTGCATCGAAGAAGACGAGTCCTATTGGGATGCGGCGATCTTTGAAGGGGCGAACGTTACTGCGCTCGAGGAATCGGGCGTGCGCCGTATGAAGATCGGTGCACTTCTCATCAACAACGAAAACGGATACGATGAGATGTATCTCTCGATGTTCCGTGCGGATGAAGCGTCGTTCGATTTCGAAAATGCCACGGCAGGTAACCGCACCTTGGCGTGGTTGCGCGAAGTGCTCAACGCGACCACCAACGACGGTGTGACCTACACCGCCGTGGATCCGAGCCAAGACGTAAACGTAAACTATACCTTTGCGCTGGATATGACGGCGATCGAGATTCCGGCACAGCTCGCGGACATCGTGTTCATGTTGCCGGGTTCGGATACCGGAAACGCCTCTGCCTTCAACTACATGTTGCAGTTGGCGGAGCGTGTCAGCGTGCTGACGGAAGTGCGTATCAACATACAGTTCGACAAGGATGCCGAAGTGGATATTTCCGAACTGAAGGTCATCAACGACTACTTTGAGTTGAAAGACGCCACGGTCGACGAAAACAATCAGTTGACCCTCATTTGTAACTGGATCGACCAGACGCAGGCGATCGATCCTGCGACGGCCAACCCCGTGTGTATTTTGACGGGTATTTCCGCAAAACCGGCGGATGACGCCGCGTGGGACGGCAGCGAGTTGCTCGTGAGCAATACGGGTGATGTGAATTACAAGATCTATCTGCGTGCGTCCTCCCTCTACTCCTTCGCACAGCAGGAAGAAAATCAGCAGAAGTTTGGTTTGATGCCCTATTCCACCGACGAGACGGGATATGAGGGCGGCACCGAAAACGGTGCATATTTCCAAAACACCTATGCCGATTTTGAAGATAGTTTCATCATCGACAGCGCGATACGTCAGGGATGGTACAAACTGGGCGGGGCGTATTACTACTTCGTGGATCACGAAGCGGTGACGGGTGTGCAGTATCTGCCTTCTCGTGAAGATGCGTCCGTCAACCTGTTCTACGACTTCGACGAAAACGGCGTTTGCCTCGGCAAAGTGACCGGTACGTTGGAACTCGACGGTGAACTCTACTACAGCATTAACGGCGAAATGCAGACCGGTTGGCTTTCGGGTTACGATGCCGACGGTAATGCAGTCGATTACTATTTCGATCCCGCGACCGGTTGCGCGGTAGACGGTGTGCAGGAGATCGACGGATACACCTATACTTTTACGAACTACATTCTCACCCGCGGCGATTTGGTGAAAACGTCCACCGGTATTCGTTACCGCTGGGCGGGCAAGTGGTTGCACGGTCAGTGGTTCCAAGTGGACGGCAAATGGTATGCCACCAGAAAGTATATTTATGAGGTAATGACCGGCTTCAGCGATGTGCAAGGCAACGGTGTTCCGGATTGGAATTGGCACTTGTTTGATGAGAACGGTGTGTTCCAAGAGGATTACAACGGTATCTACATGCACGAAGGCGAAGTGTATTACCTTACGAACGGTATACGTAACGGCGGTGCCGGTTTGGTGTATGAGGACGGATATTATTATTATATCGCCTCCTCCATCTGCCGCGGATACCGTAACGGCACGTATTGGATCACCCGGACGAACGGCTTGCTTCCCGCCGGTTCTTACACGTTCGACGAGTACGGCCGCATCACCAATCCGCCGGAAATGCAACCCGACGGTACGAAGGTGAACGGCGTGAAGGAAGTTGACGGCGTACTCTGCTACTACGAGAATGGCTATCTGAAGTATGGCGCGGGCGTTGTGAAGATGACCGAGGACGGCGAAGAGTATTATATCTACGTGCGTTCGAACGCACAGCTTGCGATCGGTACGTATTGGATCACCACCACTAACGGGTTGCTTGAAAAGGGCAAATACGTGTTCGATGAGAACGGACGCTATTATCCCGCGGGCACGGAAGAACCCGATGTGCCGGATACTCCCTCCGAAACGAAGAACGGTGTGTATGCCGAAAACGGTGCACTGTACTACTATGTAAACGGTGTTCTCCAGCAGGGCCTTGGTGTGGTCAAACTCACCGACGATCACGGTATTGTGTACTACATCTACGTGCGTTCGGGCGGTGAACTCGCAACGGGTATCTATTGGCCTTCCATTCGCAACGGTCTTATGGAACAAGGTGCGTATGATTGGGGTACCGACGGTAAGTACTATCCCACCGCAACGACGCCCGACCCCGAAGATCCCGATGTTCCCGAGTTGAAGAACGGCGTGTACGAAGAAGACGGCGTGTTGCACTACTACATCAACGGCATTTGGCAAAGGGGCAACGGCGTGGTGCAGCTCACTGAAGAAGACGGCACGGTGTACTACATCTACGTGCGTTCGGGCGGTGAACTCGCAACAGGTATCTATTGGCCTTCCATTCGCAACGGCCTCATGGAAAAAGGTCCCTACGATTGGGGTACGGACGGTAAGTATTACCCCGTTACGGCAACTCCCGAGGAACCCGACGTGAAGAACGGCATCGTGGAAGAAAACGGTGTGTTGTACTATTACGTGAACGGTGTTCTTCAGCAGGGTAACGGTGTGGTACAGCTCACCGAAGAAGACGGCACGGTGTACTACATCTATGTGCGTTCGGGCGGCCAGCTCGCAACAGGTATCTATTGGCCCAGCATTTTGAACGGGTATTTGGAAAAAGGTCCCCACGATTTCGGTACGGACGGTAAGTATTACCCCGTCACGGCAACTCCCGAGGAACCCGATGTGAAGAACGGTGTTTACGAGGAAGACGGTGCGCTGTATTACTACGTAGACGGGGTTCGTCAGCAGGGTAACGGTGTGGTACAACTCACCGAAGAAGACGGCACGGTGTACTACATCTACGTGCGTTCGGGCGGCCAGCTTGCAACGGGTATCTACTGGCCCAGCATTTTGAACGGGTATTTGGAAAAAGGTCCCCACGATTTCGGTACCGATGGCAAATACTATCCCGCATCCTAATTCTTTGTGGCAATGCCCGTACGCCCGCTTCGGCGGGCGTACGGTACACACCTTTTGAGAGGACGATGACAATGAAAACAGTTATGCGGCGACTTGGCGCGTATGCACTGGCATTGGTGATGCTGGTGAGTATGCTCGCCACCTTCACCATCACGGCAAGTGCCGCCACGGCGCTTACCACCTCGGTCACGGGGTTGAGTGCGCAGTGGGAGTATACGGCACAAAGCGGCGGTTCCGCCACATGGTCCGCTTCGGGTAACACCATTAGCGGTTCCGCGACGGGTGCAACCTTGAAGACGAACACTTCGAAAGTTACCCTGACCAATACGTTGGGCAGCGAAGCAACTTTGAAGTTTAACTTCACGAACAGCGACGGTACGCTGTCGGGCGCGATCTCCGGCAGCAGCGGCAGTTATGAAGGAGTACTGGCGGCAGGCGCTTCTATCAACTTTTCTTACCAATCTCCCCGCCTCGGTAAAACGGGTACCCTTTCGATCACCGATATTTCGCTGATCAGCACCACGGCGGCGGATCCCGTGCTTACCTTTGCGGTTGCCGAAGGCGGCAGCTACACGGTGGACGGCACCGCGGTGACGGCGGCGACTGAAAAAACGGTGACGGCGGGTACCACCGTGGCGCTTTCCGCCACGGCAGCATCGGGCTATCAGTTCTATGCCTGGTACGATGAGACGGCAGGGACGTATCTTTCGTACAGCACCTCTTTCTCGCTGATCGCCTCGGCGGATGCTACGGTGTATCCTGTGTTTGTCCCGACCAGTGTCGTGCTGTTCGGTGTCGGCAGTATGAAGTACGATGACCTGACCGAGGCGGCCAATGCCGCGGCGGCAGGCACGAACAAAACGGTCGTCGCGCTGAACGACGGCACGATTACGGGCAGCCACACCATTCCTGCGGGTGTCACGCTGTTGATCCCCTACGACAGTGCGAATACGCAGTACGGCAGTAGTCCGAGCTGTACCAGTTACAGTTCCTACATCAACAACAGCGGTCAAATTGCGTGGGTGCAACCCACGGCGTACCGTACCCTGACCATGGCGGCGGATGCGACCATCACCGTCAACGGCAATATCGAAGTCGGCGGGCGTCATGCGTCGGCGGGCGGTACAACGGGTAAATACGGCGGCTGCCCCACCGATGCGCTGGGCTTTATCCATATGCTGGCGGGCTCGCACATTGAACTGAACAGCGGTGCTAACCTCTATTGCTGGGGTTACATCTACGGCAGCGGTACAGTAACCGCGAAAAACGGCTCTTCCGTCTACGAGAACTTCCAGATGATGGAATTCCGCGGCGGTACGGTCACCACCGATCTGGCGGCGGATGACAAAGTGTTCCCCTGCAGCCAGTACTATGTGCAGAACATTGAGGTGAAGACCACCTACGAATACGGCGCGACCGAATACGTGGCGACGTCGGTGTTTATGAGCAATCAGTGCCACGGCGCGACGGTGAAGTTTATCGGCTCCGATGCCATGTTCCAGCCGTCGGAAGGCTCCTATTTTACGAAGACCTACGACCCCACGACCGATCGTCTCATTCTGGAGGCGTACGGTGACTGCACGCTGGGTCAAATGAAGATGTCGATGGGCGGTACCAGCATTGACTCGTCGAATTTTGTTTTGCCCATTACGAACAACATGAGCATCTTTGTGCGTACCGGTGTCGCAACACTGGGGCAGAGCGTGATGATGCTCCCCGGCTCCGCTCTCACGGTTGACGAGGGTGCCACGCTGGACATCACGTATACCGATGCGACCACCTCGGTCGTGACGGCAGGCGGTTATGTTTTGCAGGTGTTTGACAGCGAAAACTGGACCTATGGTTTGGATGCCAACATGGCGACCGTGTCCAATTTGAACTTTGTGTATCAAACCGGTACATCGGTGCGATTCACCCCCATTGAATATTCGCCCAGTGTTTATAAAAAGCGCACGGCGGCGGATCTCACCGACGTGACGTTGGATATCAACGGTACGGTGGTTGCCAACGGTTATCTCTACAGCACCGTTACGTGGGCGGATGCGGCAAACGGTGACTACACCATCGTCAGCGGCGGTGCCAACATCATCTCCTCGAAGAAGACGGGTGTGCTCGCGATGAACGGCGGCGCAGGTAAAGATACGTTGGGCTGTTTGTATTCGCAGGCGACAACGCCGATCGGTTATTACAATATTCCGTTGGCTTCGGCTCAGCTGACCAACGGTGACGGCACGATGCTGGATACCACGGGCGCTGCGGCGGGCACGGTGTACAACTACTGCGCGACCCACGATATGTGGTACACGGGTGAGTGCGGCAAGTGCAACCCCTGCGAGATCATGTGGGTGGTGAACGGCGTTTCCGAGACGGTCGAGGTGGAAAAGTACACCACGCCCGTGTATCCCGGTGCGACCCCCACGAAAGCCTACACCAACAACACGCACTACGTGTTCGCCGGTTGGTCGGTGACCGACGGCGGCACGGTTTTGGAAGCCATTCCTACTGCGACTGAAAATGCGACGTATTATGCCGTGTTCACCGAAGCGGCACACGCGTACGGTACCACGGCGACCGACGGTAAGCACTACTGCACCTGCGGCAAGCCTGCGGGATGTTACGATGCGGAAAGCGACGGCGACCATCTCTGCGACCTCGGTTGCGGTGCAGAGAAGTCCTCTCATATCGGCGGCACGGCTACCTGCGATAAGCAGGCGGTCTGCACCGAATGCGGTCAGAGTTACGGCACGCAATCCGCGCATACCGAAGTGACGGACGCGGCGGTTGCTCCGACTTGTACGGCGACGGGTCTCACCGAAGGAAAACACTGTTCCG
>CAZESL010000043.1:0-19252 GCA_964515215.1 uncultured Eubacteriales bacterium | reverse complement strand
AAAACGTTGCACGGACTTTGCCGTAGGCAAACGTCCTGCGCTCACAAACGCGACCTCAGTCATTTTCTCCTCGCAGATTTAAGTTGGGAGAATGAACGCACACCCCCTCTCCGTCGCGCTTCGCGCGCCACCTCTCCCCAAGGGGCGAGGCAAGCGCATAAGAGTAACACCCAAGTCGTTGGCGTTCATTCTCGGGAACATCGCCGATAAGACCTCAACAAGCAGGTGCTTCGGGCAATGTTCGGGCATCCCCCTTTATGACAAGCGCCTTTCTTACGAAAGGTGGCCAAGGGTCACAACGCCTTTCGAAGTCAAGTGAATATCCACCAAAACAAATAGAGAGAATGTTTATCAAGATACATTCTCTCTATTTTTATCCCTATGACCATCACCCGTACGGGTGGCTCTTCTTATACAAACGTGACCGTTTGGTGCTCTCCCGCTTTCAAAAACACTTTTTTGAATCCACACAGATTTTTATGGGGGATATATTCAAACCGCAAGACGGTGTAGTTCACGTCGTATTCACCGCGGTTTTCCAACCGCACGGTGCGCTCGTCCGTCCACTCTTCACGGATATCCGAATAGGTGAGACCGTGACCGAAGGGGAAGACGGGTTCGCCTTTGAAGAATTTGTAAGTGCGGTTTTCCATAGAGTAATCCTCAAACGGCGGCAGATCGTCCACCGAGCGGTAGAAGGTGACGGGCAGGCGACCCGACGGGGATACTTTGCCGAACAGCACGTCTGCCACGGCGTTGCCGCCTTCCGCACCGGGGTAGAAGCACTGCAAAATGGCGGCACAGTGCTCTTTGGCATACGAAAGATCTACCGCACTGCCGCTGACGTTTACAAGTACCACGGGTTTTCCCACGGCAACGATGGCTTCCAGCAGTTCTTGTTGCGGGCGGGGAAGGGCGAGTGTGGCACGGTCGCCGCTCATGTCAGCGTTAAACGCATCGCCTTCTTCGCCTTCGATCTGAGGATTCAAACCAAGGCACAAAATTACGACATCCGCTTGTTGCGCCGTAATAATGCCTTCGTTTAAAATGGCGTTGTGCCTGCGGTAACTTGCAAAACTTGTGATCGATTCTGCTTCCAAAAGGTTACACGCATAAGAGAACAGCACGCGTGCGTCGGTACCGTCCTGTATACCGCGGAGTAAAGTGGAGTAATAGGCGGGCGTACCGTTGTAATTGCCGAGCAACACGGATTTGTCATCCGCGTTCGGCCCGATGACCGCGATCGTCTTCGCATCCTTCAAAGGTAGAATACCGTCGTTTTTGAGCAGTACAAGGCTTTCCTGTGCCATACGTCGGTTGAGTGCGCGGTGTGCTTCACAATCCACCACGTCGTAGGGGATGGCGTCGTATTCGCAATCGGTATCAAACTGTCCGAGGCGGAAACGTGCGGTGAACAACCGCTCGACAGCCGTTGTGATGGTATCTTCATCAATAAGGTTCAGTGCTACTGCCGTCTTCAGCCATTTATATGCCGTGCCGCAGTTGAGCTGACAGCCGTTATTTACGGCCAGTGCCGCGCTTTCCGCTTCGTTGGCGGTCACTTTGTGGTGGTTATTGATATCGCAGATGGCACCGCAATCCGATACCACGTAACCGTTAAAGCCGAACTCGCCGTACAAAATATCGCCGAGCAGGGTGGGGGAGGCACAACACGGCTCACCGTTCAAACGGTTGTACGCCCCCATTACCGCCGAAGGGTCGGCGTGTTCTATACAGTAACGAAACGCCCACAAATAGGTTTCGTACAAGTCTTTTTCACTCACGACGGCATTAAATCCGTGCCGTCCCGTTTCAGGGCCGCTGTGCGCCGCAAAATGTTTGACGGTCGCATCCACTTTGCGGTATTTACCGTCGCCTTGCAGACCGCGGATGAACGCCGTGCCCATACGGGCGGTGAGATACGGATCTTCGCCGTAGGTCTCGTGTCCGCGTCCCCAGCGGGGATCACGGAAAATGTTGATATTGGGCGACCAGAAGGTAAGCCCTTGGTAAATATCGGTATTGCCGAAACTCTTATATCGGTTGTACTTGGCGCGTGCTTCATCCGAGATCGCGACAGCGACCGTGTGCAGAAGTTCTTCATCAAACGACGCCGCCATGCCGATGGCTTGCGGAAATACGGTGGCGGTACCCGCCCGCGCCACACCGTGCAGGCACTCGTTCCACCAGTTGTAGGCGGGAACGCCCAGCCGTTCAATAGCAGGGGCGTCGTACACCATTTGTGACAGTTTTTCGGCCAAGGTCATTTGTGCAACCAACGCCTTGGCGCGTTCTTCGAACGTCATCGACATCACCTCGTCGCCAGTATACCATAGTGACAGAACCGTGTAAATACAAAAGTTTGTAGTGTTTTGAGACAGAATTTTGTTCACAAAATATTCATAAAGCCGCCACACCTGTGTAACTGACGGAAAATGTGGTATGCTACAATAAGCGTGTATTAAAAACGGGGGTATAACCTATGCTGCAACTTTGTCATATTCGAAAAGAGTACCCCGCGGGCAACGGAAAGGTCGAAGCCCTGAAAGGGATCGACCTGCGGTTTCGCCGTGCGGAGTTTGTGTCTATCCTCGGTCCGTCGGGCTGCGGAAAGACGACGATGCTCAACATCATCGGGGGTCTCGACGGATACACCGAGGGCGACCTGATCATTAACGGACGTTCGACCAAAGAGTTCAAAGACCGCGATTGGGATGCCTATCGCAACCATTCGGTAGGCTTCGTGTTCCAAAGTTACAATCTGATCCCGCATCAGACGGTACTTCAAAACGTGGAATTGGCACTGACGCTGTCGGGTGTTTCCAAAGCGGAACGTCGCGCCCGCGCCAAGAAAGCGCTCGAAGACGTGGGGCTCGGTGACCAACTCAAAAAACGTCCGAGCGAGATGTCGGGCGGACAGATGCAGCGTGTGGCGATCGCACGTGCGCTGGTGAACGATCCCGATATCATTTTGGCGGATGAGCCTACGGGTGCGTTGGACACCGAGACCAGTGTGCAGGTAATGGAGATCTTGAAAGCCATCTCGCACGACCGTCTGATCGTGATGGTGACGCACAACCCCGAGTTGGCGGAACGGTATTCCTCTCGCATTATCCGTATGTTGGACGGTGTCATCACCGCCGATTCCGCCCCACTTTCGGCGGAGGAGATCGCGGCGGCAAACGAGGCATATGCCGCGGCACCTGCCCCGAAGAAAAAGGAGAAAAAACCGTCGATGTCCTTCGGCACCTCCTTTATGCTGTCGCTCAAAAACCTGTTTACCAAAAAAGGACGTACCACGTTGACGGCCTTTGCGGGTTCCATCGGTATCATCGGTATCGCGCTGATCCTGTCGGTCTCGCAAGGTACTACCGCGTACATTGATTCGGTGCAGGAAAGTACGCTGTCTGCGTATCCGATCACGCTGGAAGCCACCACGGTGGAACTCACCACCTTGATGCAGGCGTTTATGAATATCCAGAGTGATGAGGTGACACACACCGACGATGCGGTGTACAAAAAGTCGGCACTCTACGATATGGTCAATGCCATGAACTCACTGGAAGAGACCGAAAACGATTTGCGCTCTTTCCGCGAATTCCTTGAAAAAGAGTTGAAAAACACGGAGTCGCCGTTGTATAGCGCGGTGAACGGTGTGCAGTACGGTTATGACCTTGACATGTACATTTATACCGAGAATGTCGACGGCGCTATTTTACGGGCGGATACCGAAGAGATCTTGACCGAACTGCTTATCACCTACATGGGAGTGGATATGTCTGCCATGTCGACGCTCGGTTCGGCCTCTCCGATGATGTCGATGAGCAATATGTCCACAGGGTTGTGGCAGGAGTTATTGCCCGGTACCGACGGTGCCGTGATCAACGACCTGTTACTGGAACAGTACGAAACGGTGTACGGCGAGTGGCCGCGCGCGCACGATGAGATCGTGCTGGTGGTGGATAAAAATAATGAGTTGGATGACGTGACGTTATATGCGTTGGGACTGTTACCCGAAGAGGATATGGCGGAGTTGATCGATGCCGGTCTCAACGGCATGATTCTGGAAAACAAAGAAAGTCGTTGGACGTTTGAGGAGATCGTCGGTCGCGATTACAAGACCATTTTGCCTGCCGACTGCTACGTATGGGACGACGTGCAGGGGAAATATACCGACCTGCGCGAGACCGAAGCAGGGCTCCGCTATCTTTACGATACCGCGATGCCGCTCAAGGTGACGGGGATCATTCGTCCGAAAGAGGAAAGCGACACCGCCATGCTGACGGGCAGTATCGCCTACACCCACCTTTTGACCGAGCATTTGATCGAAAAAGCGGCAGATTCCGACGTGATCGCTGCTCAGTTGGCGTCTCCCAACAAAGACGTGTTGAGCGGTCTGCCCTTCAAATCCAACACGGGTAATTTGACTGACGAACAAAAAGAGACGGATTTCCGTGCCTTTGTTTCGGAGATGACCGATGCCGAAAAAGCGGCGTTGTACGTTTCGATGCAGGCGATCCCGTCTGCGGAGTTCGTACAGCAACAACTCGATGCCGCGCTCGGTAATATGACGCGTGAGATGCTTGAAGAGATGCTGAAAGAGGGGCTTTCGGAGCAGACGGGCGTGAGTGCCGATGAGATCGCCGCCTATCTTGCGGCGATGTCGGACGAGGAATTGAATGCGTTGGTCGCGAAATCCATGGAAGAACAGATCAAAGCGCAATATGCCGAAAGTGTGCGAGAGCAGATGAGCGCCATGTCGCCTGCGGAATTGCTTGGCGCACTGGAGTTTACGTTGCCCACTCTCACGGCCGAGCAGTGTGCACTGTACTATGATGAATTGATGGAGTTTTCGGATACCTCGTATGAAGATATCTTGACGGCGATGGGATATTTGGATCTCGCATCGCCCGCTACCATCAACCTGTATGCTTCTTCTTTTGAAAACAAGGACGTCATTGAAGAGGCCATCGCGGACTATAACGAGACGGTGGATGAGGTGCACAAGATCCGTTATACCGACTATATCGGTCTGATGATGTCCTCTATCACCACCATCATTAACGCCATCACCTACGTGTTGATCGCGTTCGTGGCGATCTCGCTCGTCGTGTCCTCCATTATGATCGGTGTCATCACGCTGATCTCGGTGCAGGAACGTACCAAGGAGATCGGTATCCTGCGCGCCATCGGCGCCTCCAAGCGGGACGTGTCGAGTATGTTCAACGCCGAGACGATGATCGTCGGTTTTGCGGCGGGTCTGCTCGGTGTCGGTGTGACGTATCTCTTGTGTATTCCCATTAACTTGATATTGAATTACTTTACGGGTATCGCTAATCTGCGTGCGGTGTTGCCGCTTGAAGCCGCAGTGATCTTGGTGGGTATCAGTGTGGTGCTGACCTTGATCGCAGGTATCATTCCCTCCCGCAGTGCGGCGAAGAAAGATCCCGTTGTGGCATTGCGTACCGAATAATACTCCAAAACGGCACACGAATCGTGTGCCGTTTTAATATGTAAAATAAGCCGGAATATATGCAGAAATTGCCGAAACCACCGTCGTTTTCTTGACACTGTCGGCAGAAGGGATTATGATGATATCAGATCATACGGTGAGGTGTAAAACGATGATGACCTTTCGAAATAACGTGGATAAGCAACTCTTTGACCGCTATATGGCGTATCTGGATACGCAGTACGATCCTGCCGCACGTATGATGCGGGTGTGGCGTGGGGCAAACGGTTATCACAGCAAACTGTCCGAGTGCACCGTTCACGCCGTGCGGGAAAGCTTCGAGTATGCCTACAACCTTCTTCGCCGTGACGCACACGGCGACCGTGCGCGTGCGTACGAAATTCTGTACCGCGTGTTGCCGCTGCAGGATATCGATCCGTCCCGCAGTACCTACGGTATCTGGTCGTATTATCTCGAAGAATGGCTGGAAGAGATGGATATGCCCGACTGGAACTGGGCGGATTTCAACGCCAAATTCATCCTGCGTATGCTGCTTACCGCGCCGCATTCCTTGACCGACGATCTGAAGGCGCGTATGCGTGACGCCGTGTGGCACGCGTGCTGTGCCATCATCAACCGCAACGTCAACCCGCACTACACCAATATCTCGGTCATGGGGGCGTACGTCACCTGCGTGGCAGGCGAAATGTTCGGCTGGGACGAGGTGCTGGCATACGGTAAACGCCGCCTGCAGGGGTTGTACGACTACAACAAGGGGAACGGCAGTTTCAGTGAATTTAACAGCCCCACCTATACCTTCGTGGTGCTGTACGACCTGGGGGATTTTATCGCCGACGTACAGGATCCCGTTTGTAAACAGATGGCGGAAGAACTCGCGGATATGGCGTGGGAAACGGTCGCGTTGCACTATCACAAGGCGACGGGGCAGATGGCGGGTCCGCACTATCGCGCCTACGTCTACTTACTTTCGGATGCGACCCGCGTGTCCATCGAGCGGGCGTTGGATCACAAGGTGCGTTTGGTGAAAGATTACGACGCGATGGTGAATGGTTGCGAATACAACGCTAACGTGAAATGTCCCGAAAAGTTTATTCCGTATTTTACCGAGGATTGCGGCGAGCGGGTGCTGGATCAGACCTTTGCCCATAACCAGATGGCGTATACCTATATGAACGACACCTATACCCTCGGTACGTTGCATATCGAAAACCTCTGGAATCAGCACCGTGACGTACTCGGCTACTTCGGCACGGTGGATGCACCGTTTGCCTTCTGCCTCAAATGCACCCACGACGGATGGGATTACTGCTCGGGCGTGGCGGGTTCGGTGCAGGATAAAGGGCGTGTACTGTCGGTCGTTGGGTTTATGACCAACGGCGGGGACACCCATGTCAATCTGGATATGGTGAAGAATGCCGCGATCTCGGCAGAGGATCTCCGCGTGCAGTGGGAGTTTTACGGTGAGATCGAAAAGCTCGACGTGACTGAAGCGGACAGCGCGTTTACCGTGACTGAGCGGGAGAGCGGGTTCGCGGTGACGGTCGGTTTCCCGTTCGTGTCGTTTGGCGACTATCCCGTGCACTTTGAGGTTACCCGTGGCGGTAACTGCCTCGGTGTCGCGGCGGTGCTGTATCACGGTGAGCGCACGACTATTGATTTCGGTGCCATGGATGCGGCGGCACTGGTCACCTACTGCGAAGCGGATTCCAAAGGAGATACCCCGCGTGCCGTCTGCACGGCGGAAAACGGCGTCGTTCGTGCACAGTTTGCCAACCTCGGTGTATCGTCGGTTATGAGACCCGCGAGAAACGGCGAAGTGCAGGCAAATATCCATCTGTATCGCGACGACGAAGAATATAAACCCGCGTTTTAAACAGCGGCTGTCGCAAACGCGACAGCCCTTTTTATATATGTAAAATTTATGTTTTTCCTTGACACCGTCTGCAAAAGGAATTATGATTAGAATATAACGTTATGTTAAGGTGGCGTGAAAGTAATGATGGCTTATACGTTGATCACCGGTGCGTCGGGCGGTATCGGGTGGGAACTCGCCCGGCAGTTTGCCGCCGGCGGACATCCGCTGATCCTGGTTGCGCGCAGTGAGGGTCGTTTGGCAGAACGCAAGGCACAACTGGAAAAGGAATACGGTGTGGCGGTGGAGATCCTGCCGCAAGACCTGACCCTGCCCAATGCCGCACAGGCGGTGTACGACAGCACCGTGTCCCGCGGGTGGACGGTGGATATTCTGGTGAACAACGCGGGCTTCGGGGATTTCGTATCTTTTATTGATGCCGAGTGGAAACATCAAGAGGATATGGTCACCCTGAACGTGACCGCCCTGATGCAACTGACCCACTGCTTCGCCCGTTCCATGCGTGAGCAAGGGGGCGGCCGTATTTTGAACGTGGCATCACTTGCGGCAGTGGCGCCGGGCCCGTATATGGCGACGTATTACGCCACCAAAGCGTTCGTGCTGTCGTTTTCCGAAGCGATGAGCGAAGAACTGGCGGAATACGGCATCACCGTGACGGCGTTGTGTCCCGGGCCGACCGAGAGCAATTTTGAAGCGGCGGCGAATTTGAAGAGCGGCAATCTCTTTTCCGCCCTGCCCGTTGAACGTGCCGCAACGGTGGCACGCCGCGGATATAAAGCGACGATGAAAGGACGCGCCGTTCGCTATTGCGGTATTACCGTGTGTGTGATGAGTTTCCTTTCTCGCCTGACACCGCGTTGGCTGAATCGTAAAGCCACCAAACGCATCAACGGAAGACCCACTAAAGGAGAGAACGTATGAAACGCTTGTTGACCATTGTTTTCGCGCTGTCCCTGCTGCTTTCCTGCATGGCACTGCCGAGTGCGGCGATCAATTACGACCGTACGCACCGCCTTTCGGTGGTGAGTGAGCCCGATGCCCTGCCTGCCGATGGTATTCGCTATTACCGCGGGGAAGAACAGATCACTGCCGAGGACTTGACTTGGGTGGATGACGGATACGACGGTAAAGCCTTGCATCTCAAAGGGGACGGCACGTTTTTGCGACTGGATTATACCGTGGCGCGGGTGACGGCATTCACCTTCTCTGCTTGGGTGAACTGGCAGGGCGGCGAAAGCGGTCAGCGCTTGTTCAGTGTAGCACGCGGGAACGACAATTATCTCACATTTTCGCCGTATATGTATGACACCGCCTTGTACCAAAACAGCGGGTTTGCAAACGGTGTGCATCTGCGATATCAGTACGGCGGTGTGAACGGCACGGTAGTGGATGTGTTTAATCCTACCGATGAGTCGGTTTCCTATGCGTTGCCGCGTAATGAGTGGCATCACGTGGCGGTCACGTCCGACGGACGTACCGTGCAGGTGTATATCGACGGTGTGCTGTGGCTGGAAGAGCGTATGATGACAACGGTGTACGAACTGAATGCCCATTCGTTGGATATCGGTACGGGGGAGTGGGGAGACCCCACCTTGAACGCACTTCTGGATAACGTGGAAGTGTACCGCAAAGTGTTGAGTATAGCGGAGATACAGACTCTTGCAGGATACACGGAGGAAGGGGATACGGTGTATCTGCCGACCGCCCCCTCGACCACCACCTCCACGACGACCGCTACGACTACGACGACTACCACTGAGCCCGAGCGACAGACGCTCGGTAAAACACTGTTCGGCATACCGATGTGGGGTGTGTATACTCTTGCGGGTATTGTGGTAACGTACGTTGCCCTGACCGTTGTGCTGAACGTACACGACCGTAAACGAAAGGACGGTGACCGCCGATGATGAAGCGTGTTTTATGTCTTTTGTTCGCGCTGTGTGTGATCGGAACATGCGGCGTGTCGGCTTTTGCGGTAAACGACACGGCGGAATACGTGTTTTCAAAGGATAGCGACGGCTATTTCTTTGAGCAGACCGAAGGGGAGTTGACCTTTTGGGAAGCCCCGAACGTGGTGACGGGGCAGACTCGCAGCGGCGGTGTGATCACCTTGAAGAACGAGTCCGACCGCACGGTGGATTTTGCGCTGACCACAGTTTCGCTACCGTATGACAACGAAGCGGCGCTCGCCTATCTGGATGCGGTCACGTTGGTGATCGAGCAGGACGGCCGCGAGGTGTATCACGCTCCGTTTACCCGCTTGATGGACGGCGACCGTGCCGCGGTTACGGTTACGGATGTGCCTGCCGGTGAGAGCCGTGAATTGCACTTGTCCGTCTCTTGTGCTTTTACCTATACGGGGGCGGTGCCGTCCTACGAATCACTCGTGTGGACGTTTGAGCCGACACTGGAGCCCAAAGCGACCGTGCCGACCAGCCCGTTGCCCGATCCGGATCCCGTGGTGGATTGGATGATGGTGGCGAAAATAGCGGGTGTGATGCTCGGAGCCTTGGTGCTGACCTGCGTAGCCGTTGCCGTGGTTCGCTTGATCGGTAACCGTCGCGGGAAACACGAAGAATAAAAACGAACCACCCGCTGTACGGCGGGTGGTTTTTACTGCGGTATAAATCCTTCAAAAATAAATCCTTTAAAATCGGCGCGGTGTGCGTCGATTTCTTTTTGTGAACGGAAGGTCCAGCCAACGGGCAGCGCACCGAGCAACGTACACAGACGGCGACAAGGGTGTTTCGCACCCGCGTGGTCGTAGGATACGAAATCGGGTCGTGCGATCACGTTGAACAGCAAACATCCCGAAAGAATGTGCACGAAGTCCTCTTTCAAAAACGGTGCAGATAACTGCCCGCGACAGACGGCAGGTCGGTTTTTGCGATACCAATGCAACACCTGCGGGTAGAAGGATTGGATGATATACTCACCCTTGTAATCCGCCAGAATACGGTCGACCGCTTTGCACAGTGCCACGGCATTGCCGCCGCGCACCTTAAATTCGATCAACAGCGGCACTTTCCCGTCCACCAATCGGAGAAACTCCGAAAGA
The DNA here is from genome assembly GCA_964515215.1 of uncultured Eubacteriales bacterium. GTDB lineage: Bacteria > Bacillota > Clostridia > Oscillospirales > Acutalibacteraceae > SIG588. The sequence continues at coordinate 8,848 of CAZESL010000043.1, read as the reverse complement.
GTGGGGATGCACTCGTCACTGTTTTTTAAGCGCAACGCTTTCAGCGTAGCAAGGGTGGACTCTTCCACAACACTGTCCACACCGCACATGCGGGTGAGAGTATCGTCGTGGAAGATCACCACTTCGCCGTCGGCGGTGAGGTGAACGTCCGTTTCAATGGTGTATCCTGCGGCGATCGCCGCCGCATAGGCGGAAAGGGAATTTTCGGGACGGACGGCATCGTGCAGTCCGCGGTGTGCGATAAAGCGGCTTTTCAGTATCTCGCGGTGCGGGTGTCGCCGCACGGCGGGAAAGACCAAAAACAGAAAGAGGGCGACAAGCAGAAGGATACTTAACAACAACCACGGCATCGGTCATTCCTCCACATCGAAGTTCTCAAGAAGTGATTTCTTGGCTGTGGGCTTTACGTCACCGTGTTTTACCAACGACATGGTGAGGAATGCCAGCGCCGAGAAGATAACGGCGTACGGGAACAGCACCTTGTATCCCCACGGCAGTCGGTCGATCAAAAAGCCGGAAATCAGGGGAGTGGCGATCTGTGCCGCCATCGAGAAAGTGTAGTAAAAACCCGTGTATTTTCCCACGTCCGCACCGTTGCTCATTTCCACCACCATCGGGAAGGAGTTGACGTTAATGGAAGCCCAACCGATACCTACCAACGCAAACAACAAATAGATGATGGGAGTGGGATGATCGATGAAAAAGGCGATGCCGTAACAGACGGTCATCAGCGCTACACCGAGCAGGACGGCCTTCTTGCGTCCGATCGCGCTTGAGAGAAAACCGAGCGGCACAAAGGCGGCAATAGCGGCAATGGTGGCGATCAGCAAATAACTTGAGGAAGCGCTGAGGTCGGCGCCGAGTACCGCTTGGCAGTAGCGCGAAAATGCGGTGGTAACGGCGTTGTAAGCGGCGTACCACAGAAACACCGACAGCAAGATCAGCAGCAGACTGCGCCGTACCGGAGGGGCGAGTTTGCCACCCGTGCGGGTGGCTTCCTCTTCGTCGTGCACCGCCGTCTCGGCTACCACGCGATTTTCATTCACGCTGAAGACCATGATCAACACCGTAACGAGCATAAAGGCGGCGATCACGAAGAAGATGGGCATAAACGATTGATCGGAGGAATAGACACTTGCGCCGTCGGCACCCTTTTCGCTTTTCAGCAGGAACATCATCATCACGGTGGCGAAAATACCGCCGATGTAGCCCACCAGATTGATGATCGCGTTGGCTTTACTGCGTAACGGCTTTTCGGTCACGTCGGGCATATACGCCACAGCGGGGGTACGGTAGACCGCCATGGTCACCAGCAGAGCGACCAGTGTGACGGTGAAACCCCAAAAATTCTTTGCCTGTACGTAAAACGCCATCACGACCATCAAGATCACCGCGACGATGGTGCCGAAGAGAATGTACGGTGTGCGGCGACCGAGACGCGTGTGGGTGCGGTCGGATAATGCACCGAACAACGGCAACATAAACAGTGCCAGAATGTTGTCGATCGACATAATGGCGTTGGCACCGAAAGTGGTCAGTCCGAACGTGTTTTCAAGCAAAAAGGGGATGACCTGATCGTAAAATTGCCAAAATGCCAGTATCGACATGAAGGCGAGACCGATCAGCGTGGTGCGTTTGTAGTTCAGTTTCATTACGATTCCTCCGTTCATTCGTTTTCTAAATAGAGATGTAACGCTTCTGCGGCTGTAATGCTCATTCCCTTTACGGATGCCAACTCTTCCACCGAAGCGGCGCGAATGGCACGCAGCGAGCCGAAGTGGCGGAGAAGTGCCCGTGCGCGGGCTTCTCCGATGCCGTCCACGCGTGTGAGCGCCGTGCCGATGCTGTTCTGTTTGCGCTTTTGACGGTGGTAGTTGATGGCAAAGCGGTGTACCTCTTCTTGTATGGAAGAGAGCAGGGTAAAGGCGGTGCGCTTGGAACGGATGGCGATCTCACCGCCGTCCGCCGCAATGGCGCGGGTGCGGTGGGCATCATCCTTGACCAGACCGAACACGGGGATATCCAACCCGAACCCGTCCACCACGGGACGGCAGACCGCCACGTGGCCTGCACCGCCGTCCAAAAGGATCAGGTCGGGTTTTCTGCCGAAACCTACCCCCTCGCCCGCGTGGACGAGATATTCGTTCAAACGGCGTTCAAGAACTTCACTCATCGCGGCGTAATCGTCTCCCGCGGCGGCGTTTTGGATCGCAAAGCGGCGGTAGGCGGACTTCAGCGGACGTCCGTTTTCAAACACCACCATTCCCGCGACGGTGTCTTGTCCCGCCGTATGGGAAATATCGTAACATTCGATGTAGGCGGGTGGGTGGGGGAGTGCCAACAGACGGGCAAGTTCGTCGAGCGCCGCGGTGTCTCGGCCCGCCATACCGACCTGTTGCGCAATACGTTCCGCCGCGTTATGACGGCACATTTCCACCAGTTTCGCTTGTTCACCTTTTTGCGGAAGCACGAGTGTGACGCGGCGCCCTGCCGTTTCACTTAACCACTGCGTGAGCAGTTCGGTGTCTTCACACTCCCCGTCGAGCGTCACTTGCGCGGGCGGTTTGCGCATGGCATAATAGCGCCGCAAAAACTCCGAACGGGCGGCGGGAGCATCGTCGATCTCCTCCAGCAAGAAGTGTTCGCGGTCGTACAAACTGCCGCCCGCGAAACGGAAGACTTCAAAGCAGGCTGCGCCGCTTCCCTGCGCCAAGGCGATCACGTCCTGTTCTTTGACGTGCGACATCACGACCTTTTGTTTGTCGTTCATTCGCTTAATGGCGGCGATACGGTCGCGCAGTTTGGCGGCTTTTTCAAACTCCAGATTTTCCGCCGCCTCGTTCATCGCTTCTTCCAGGCTGTGAAGCGTTTCGGCACTGCCTTTTTGTAAGAACTGTAACGCACCTTCTACCCGTTCGGCATACGCGGCTTCGCTCACCTTGCCCGTGCAGGGAGCACAGCATTGACCGATATGGTGATTCAAACACGGGCGCGGCTGTGCCTTTTTACCGTAGGCCAACGGCAGGCGACAAGTGGAAAGTCCAAACACTTTACACGCCTCGTCCACCGCTTGCCGCACGGCGTAGGAACTGATATACGGTCCGATGTACCGCGCACCGTCGTCTTCTTTTTGCAGTACGCCGCTGATGCGGGAAAAGGGAGGGGGTGAAATGCGGATATACGAATACCCCTTATCGTCTTTTAACAGAATGTTGTACTTCGGTGCGTATTGCTTGATGAGTGAGCATTCGAGTACCAACGCTTCAAACTCACTGTCCGCTAAAATATAATCGAAATCGTCCACGAGGCTGACCATCTGCCGTACCTTCGGCGTGTGGTTGGTATCCGCACCGAAATACTGGCTGACACGGTTTTTCAATGCCTTGGCTTTGCCGACGTAGATGATATGTCCGCGCGTGTTTTTCATCAAATACACACCGGGCCGAAGCGGCAGTGCCATGGCTTTTTTGCGTAAAGCGGCACGCTTTTCGTTTATCTCCACGACACAGCCTCCTCTCTTAGGTTGTCGGTTTAACCTACTTGATCAGTTCGTCCACAAAGGTCATCAGATTGGTGGAACGGGTAGCCGACATATTGTTGATGAATATCACGTCGTCCACACCGTTTTGGGTGACGAAGTCAATGAAATCGTCTTCGTAGTAGCGGTAATCCACCACGTATACCGTCTCGTAATGGGATACCAGGAACGGTACGAACGCATTACCGAAGGATTCTTTCACAACCACGCAGGAACTGCCGTCGGTTATGGCTTTGTTGCGGATCTCGGTAAAGGGGTTGTCACCGCCGATGAAAGCGGAATAGAGGCTCTCTTTCTTCCAACTCGAAACGTCCTTCACCACCGGCCACGACATAGTGTTTCCTTTACGGTCGGTAAATTGCATGGAAGTGGGATATAACGGGAAATATGCCCGTACGGTATCGGGTGTATTCCCCAGTGCGGCAACCTTGCCCGTTTTGCTGTACAGCGTACCGAGATATCCGTCGAAATCCTTTGTTTCGTAATCGGTCAGTGCGGGTACGGCGGTGCCTTTTGCCGCGCCGAACGCGGTATAGGCGTAGTACGCGCCCGTAGCGGTCCAGTGATGGTCGGTGCGGAAATAGAGATATTCGTCACGGTGTGCGCGCAGTGCGGAGTAGGCATCCACCGTGCGGACGCTTGTATCCAACGAGCCGTAGATATAGTCTATGGCTTTTTTCTGGTCGGCAGACCGTACTTCACTGCGTACGTCATCGTCCAGCACGATATCGATCGCAAGCGGGATCAAAATGTCGTACACCGTCGCCTTATCCTTCAATGCGGCGGCGGCACGGTTGACCGCACCCACGTACATATCCGCCGCTTTTTGGCTGAAACTGTAGTATTCGTAGCCCGAGTTGCCCACCACCAGAATGGAACCGAGTGTCTGCGGTACGTTTTCCGTGACGGGCGGGACAGTGGTGGTCGTGGTCACGGGATCGGTCACGGTGGCGGTCGTGCTTTCGGTCACGGTGGCGGTCGTTGTCGTGGTTTGCGTAGTCGTAGTCGTACCGACCGTTGTGGTGTACGGCGGCAAGGTAGCCGTCGTGGTCGGTGCCGTCACTGCCGTCGTAGGACGGGTGGGTGTATCGGGGATCACGTCATCGTCAAAATGATTGTCGTTGTCGGTATATACCGCATGCTGACGAATGCCGTAAAGCGATTCCACCCCGCTGTGGATCGCCACCATCTCCTCGCGTAAGGGAAAGGTATCCGAAAACCATGTGTCGATATCTGCAAAATAGTCACCGCTGAGCAAGGCTTCGACCGAAAAAGCGGGGAAGGAGGCGAGTTGACGCTTTTCGCCTTCGGAATACGTGGGACGCAAAAACAGCAAAAACGAGAGTACCGAGCCTGCCGCCAACACGAAGAAGAAGGTCAGGATCTTCCACGGAATATACCCGTGACGGTACTGTTTGCGTTGCAGTTCGGGGGATAACGTCAAGCGCTTATTTTTCATCGACATATCCTCCTTTTAGAACTGAAAATACAAGAACGGATTGTAACTGTTACCCACCAACGCAAAAGCAGAGAGCGCCAACAGCGCGATGGGAGCCAGCACTTGCACCGTATTCAGTACGGTTCGTGCACCGCGGTTTACGGGGGCGGCATGATGTAACCGTTCGTTTATGCGATGTACGAGCGGTGTGACACCGATCAAGGCAACGGGAAGGAAGAATGCGTAATTCAACCATACCGTACTCGCCTCAAAGGTGGTAAGCGGATTGGCGTTTTGCCCAAACAGACCGCATACCGCAAGCCACACCAACGAAAGGTCGCGGAAACGGAACAAGATCCATCCGAAGAATACCGCGATCATCGAGTACAGCCACGAAAACACGGCAGGCAGACGGTCCAAGACCCGCTTTAAGAACAACTTTTCGAGTACAAGCAGTACGAAGTAGTAAAGACCCCACAGCACGAAATTCCAACTTGCACCGTGCCACAATCCCGTCAATCCCCACACGACCAGCAGGTTACACAGCGTGCGGAACATCCCGCGACGGCTGCCGCCGAGCGGAATGTACACGTAGTCACGGAAGAAGGTCCCGAGCGACATGTGCCACCGCCGCCAAAATTCGGTGATCGAGCGGGAGAGATAGGGATAATCAAAGTTTTCAAGATAGTGGAAACCGATCATACGCCCCATACCGATCGCCATATCCGAATAGGCAGAGAAATCGAGATAGATCTGCAACATATACGCGAGTGCACCGAGCCATAACAGAGACACGGGCTGTGATGCGATCGCGTCCGCGGCAGCCGCAACTTCCGCCGCCGTAGCCGACAGCCCGTCGGCGGGGAAATACTTGTCCGCGATCACGGCGCAGGTGTTGGCCAGCAGAACCTTTTTACCCAGACCCACCGTAAAACGGGTAATGCCGTAACTTACGTCCGAAGCGGAGACACGGCGAAGCAACAACTCTTCCGATACCTGACTGTACCGCACGATAGGGCCTGCAATGCATTGATGAAACAGGCTGACGTACAGCAAAAGACGGAAGAAACTGCGCTGTGCCGCCACCTCACCGCGGTACACGTCCACTACGTAGGAGAGCAGTTGGAAGGTGTAAAACGAGATGCCGATGGGCAGAAGGATCTGCGGTACGACAGCGGGAAATCCCGTGAGCGTTTGCAGGTTGGTCATCGCAAACGTACCGTATTTGAACACACCGAGCAACCCCAGATCCACCACGCAGGCGAGTATCATCCACAATTTACTGCGTCGGTAACCGCTGTGACGTTCGATCAAGCGGGCAAACAGCCAATCCAAAAAGGTCATGGCCAGCAACAAAAGAACGTAGACCGGCTCACCCCACGCGTAAAACAGCAGGGAAAAAATAAGCAACACAAAATTCTTTGCGCGAATGCCCCGTGCGAGTACGTAGAACAGCATACACAACGGAAAAAAAGCAAACACGAACAACATATTCGAAAATACCAACGTATCCACCTCATAATTAAAATATACCAAAATATATAATACTGTATTTTTCGACAGGTTGCAACCCTAAAACACGGTTTTTCTAAAAATTTCCGCAACTTGACAGTCGCCTTGCGATTTTGGTACAATGAGGAAAACAAAGCAAGAGGTAGCAGTGTATGGCACAAGTAGAAATATTTGATCTGGACGGCACGCTTTTAGATTCGGGTGATGTGTGGCGTACCATTGACGAACGGTTTTTGCACAAGCGCGGGCTGACACTGCCCGCCGACTATGCCCGTGCCGTGTCGGTGATGCATCTGGGGGAAGCGGCAGATTATACGATCGCCCGTTTTTCGCTGAACGAGCGGGTGGAGGATATCGTGGCGGAATGGCGGCAGATGGCGATCGAGGCTTACGCCGTCGACGTGCCGATGAAGACGGGCGCACTGGCGTATTTGTCCGCGCGGCGGGCGGCAGGGGCGCGTATGGCGGTCGCCACCGCGCTGGTGCGTGAACCGGCCGAAGCGGCACTTCGCCGTCACGGCATATTGGATTGGTTCGAAACGGTGGTGTATGCCGATGAAGTCGGGACGGGAAAATCCTCGCCCGCGGTGTATCTTGCGACCGCCGCACGGATGGGGGTACAGCCCGCCGATTGCACGGTGTACGAAGATACGCTCGGCGGTGTACGCTCAGCCAAGGCGGCGGGGATGTACACCATCGCACTGGAAGACAAAGGTTCGCTTATCGATCGCGAAGCCATTCGCCGTGAAGCGGACGAATATTGGAAGACCTTTAAAATTTAATTCCCGTTCACAGATGGCACGGCAATTTGTGGTAAACTGTATGTAACAAAGGCGAAAGAGGCACGGAAAATGAAAAAACGCGACTATTCCAAAATTACACCCGCCATTCAAGCGTTGGCGGAAAAGTGTGTACAAAACGGTGCGATCCCACCGGAACTTCACGTGAAATATGCGGTCAACCGCGGCCTGCGTGACCTGAACGGCAAAGGCGTACTGACGGGACTTACCGAGATCTCCGAGATCGAGTCGAAACAGTTGGTGGATGGGGAAGAAGTCCCCTGCGAAGGCAAACTCTTTTATCGCGGTTACGCCATCGACGATCTGGTGAACGGATTTGTGGAGGACGGCCGTTTCGGGTTTGAGGAGATCACCTATCTTATTCTGTTCGGCGAATTGCCGAACGAACGGGAATACGCCGATTTTCGCGCCTTGCTTGCGGATTATCGCTCATTGCCCAATTCCTTCGTGCGGGATTTCATTATGAAAGCCCCCAGTACCGATATGATGAATTCTCTGGCCCGCAGTGTGTTGGCGCTGTATGCATACGACAACAATCCCGACGACGTGTCGGTGGAAAACGTGTTGCGCCAATGTCTGCAGTTGATCGCGATGTTCCCGTTGCTCGCGGTGTACGGCTATCAGGCGTACGACTACTATCGCCGTGAACGTAAGAGTTTCTTTATCCACGAACCGCGCCCCGAACTTTCCACGGCAGAAAATATTTTGCACATGTTGCGCCTGGACAGCAAGTACACCCCGCTTGAGGCGAAGATCTTGGATATGGCGTTGGTACTGCACGCGGAACACGGCGGCGGTAACAACTCCACTTTCACCACGCACGTGGTATCGTCTTCGGGGACAGACACCTATTCCGCGGTGGCGGCGTCGCTCGGTTCGCTGAAAGGGCCGAAACACGGCGGCGCCAACATTAAAGTGTGCGCGATGTTTAAGGACATCAAAAAGAACGTGCGCGACTGGACCGACCGTGAGGAGATCAAGGAATATCTGTGCCGTATTCTGCATAAAGAGGCGTTCGATAACAGCGGTCTGATCTACGGTATGGGACACGCGGTGTATTCGCTGTCCGATCCGCGTGCGCGTATTCTCAAAGGTTACGTTAAGCAACTTGCCCGCGAAAAGCATCTGCAGAAGGAATTTGCCCTCTATACCGCGGTGGAGGAATTGGCACCTGCCGTGATCGCCGAAGAACGTCGCATCTATAAAGGTGTCAGCGCGAACATTGATTTTTACAGCGGTTTTGTATACGATATGTTGGGTCTTCCGCAGGAATTGTACACGCCGCTGTTTGCCACCGCCCGCATTACGGGGTGGAGTGCTCACCGTTTGGAGGAGTTGACCAACGCGGGCAAGATCATCCGTCCTGCCTATAAAGCGGTACAGCCGCGACAGGAATACCGCACAATGGAACAACGCTAAAAATTTTTGAGTTTTTTAAAAAAAGATATTGACAAAACGCTCTTCCCCCGCTATAATGTTAAACGTTGCAGCTGAGCAACGAAACGCGGCCCGGTAGTTCAGCTGGTTAGAACGCTAGCCTGTCACGCTAGAGGTCGACGG
>CAZESL010000042.1:0-19353 GCA_964515215.1 uncultured Eubacteriales bacterium | reverse complement strand
TTTCCGGTTGCACGTCGCTCGCGTCGGTGACCATCCCCGACAGCGTGACAAGCATCGGGGAGCGTGCGTTTTCCGGTTGCACCGCGCTCACCTCGGTGACCATCCCCGACAGCGTGACAAGCATTGGGGGTTCGGCGTTTTCCGGTTGCACGTCGCTCACGTCGGTGGCCATCCCCGACAGCGTGACGAGCATCGGGACTTATGCGTTCTCCAATTGCACGTCGCTCACGTCGGTGGCCATCCCCGACAGCGTGACGAGCATCGGGACTTATGCGTTCTCCAATTGCACGTCGCTCACGTCGGTGAGCATCCCCGACAGCGTGACGAGCATCGGGACTTATGCGTTTTACAATTGCACGTCGCTCGCGTCGGTGACCATCCCCGACAGCGTGACGAGCATCGGGACTTACGCGTTTTCCGGTTGCAAACGGTTGAGAACCGCCGTGATCGGCAACGGGGCTGTAGAAATACCGGGTTATATGTTCTACGGTTGTAGTTTGCTTGCCGCGGTGACCATCGGCTGTGATGTGCAGAGCATCGAAGGTTATGCGTTTTACGACTGCGATTCGCTGAAGACCGTGAGCATCCCCGACAGCGTGACGGGCATCGGGGAGCGTGCATTTTTCGACTGCGATTCTCTGAAAACCATGACGATTCCCGACAGTGTGACGAGTATCGGGAGCTACGCATTTTACAGTTGCAATGCGTTGAAGATCGCCGTGATCGGCGACGGTGTGAAGACGATTACCACACACGTGTTTGGCAACTGTACGGCGCTTTCTGCCGTATGCATCGGCAGCAGTGTGACATATGTGGCTTACTATGCTTTCGAAAATTGTAACGCGATCACCAACGTGTACTATAACGGGGACGAGAGCGGGTGTGCCGCGATCTCCATCGGTGGCAACAACGGCACGCTGAAGACTGCCGCCTGGCACTGCGTGGGGGATTGCGCCCATGCCTACGAGAGCGTGTGTGACGCGGACTGTAACCTGTGCGGCGCCGTGCGTGCTAACTGCCACAACTACGCCGACAAGGGCGACCTCGATTGTGACAACTGTGGTGAATATCGCTACCTCACCTACGTCGTGACAGAGGACACCGTCACGGTGACCGCCCTCGACCCGCAGGTGAGCGGTGCGGTGGTCATCCCCGCAGAGATCGAAGGCTATCCCGTGACGGTAATCGGCGAAAGCGCGTTGTATCGCTGTGTGGCCATTACCGCGCTGGTCATTCCGGAAGGGGTGACGACTATAGGAGCGGATGCGTTTTATCGTTGCAGCGGCATGGAGACGATCACGTTACCCTTTAGTCTGCAAAGTATCGGCGAAGGGGCATTCCGCGGTTGTAACCAACTGAAGACCGTGTGGTATTCCGGTTCCTTCAAGCAATCGGGCGATATCGATATAGCGGCGGATAACACCCGCTTAACGGCAATCAAATGGACGTGCACGGGCGGTCCGCAGGTGGAGATCCTTGACGGTTGCTATTATGAAGACGGCAAGAAAGTGCCGTATGCAGGTTTGGTGCTCGTAGACGGTAACTACTACTATGTTTCGCAGGGTGCGCGTGTGGTAACGGGACGTTATTTGGCGAGCCGTTTCCACGGCGTCACAACCTTTACCAACGGCTATTACTACTTTGATGAAAACGGCGTGATGAACACCGCAGAAGCGGTGTTTGACGGGTATTACTACGCCGAGGGCGGTAAGTGTCTGCCGTTTGCGGGTCTGGTCGAAGTGAACGGCGACTATTACTATGTCCATGAGAACGGCAAAGTGAAGCTTGGCCGCTATGCCATTATAAAAGATAACGGTTTGAAAGCGAAAGGTATCTATTCCTTCGGTACCGACGGCAAAATGCTGATCAACGCGGTAGAGAACGGTTATTATTACGACCAAAACGGCCTTTCCGCGAGTTATCTCGGCTTGGTGAAGGCGGCGGACGGGTATTTCTACTACGTGCAGGCGCAGGGCAAGGTGGTGAAAAACAACCCGAGTTTCTTCGTCTCCAAAACCAACGGGTACGTTGCTAAAGGGCGGTACGCGTTTGACGAAAACGGTCGTATGCTCACGGCATAAAAGGATCGTAATTTATAGAACGGTGTACTATAATCCAAGGAAATGATCCGTGCGATCATTTCCAACCGAAGGAGTGTTTGTGTTATGAAAAAATGGTTGTCCGTATTGCTTGCGGTGGCAATGCTCTTGTCGCTCATCCCCGCGGGCGCGGTGGAATTTTCCTTCGCCGCGACAGCGGAAGAGGAGCTACCCACACCCTATGCCTATTTCGATACGGCGAGCGGTTCTGTGGAAGGGAACGCTCTGCCGGTGGCGACGATGGCCGGTTTTGATACCACGCCGGTGGCGATTCCCGACACCGATATGTATGGTATTCTCTTGAACGGCGATTGGCAGGGCTTCGGCATAACGACCACCCTGCCCGCTGAAGCGGAGGTGGCAATGGTTATCGAGTATTATGTCGATAAAGATTACCGCGCATCGGAAACACATCAGCTGTTCCGCTATCAAGCATACGCCGGCTGGACGGGTGGTAATGCGATGGACGGCAGTTACTACGATATGTTCAGCGGCAAGGAATACATCCCTTCTAAAGAAACCGCCGTTGCCGTTTATACCTTTACGGAAGAAGATAAAGCGGCGATCGGAAACGGTGAATTCACCTTTGACGTGCGGGGATGTGATCCCGGTGCCGGTGCGGTATATATTCAGTCGATGCGATTGGTCAACGCGGACTATGTCGATGCGGTAGACCACACCGATCACGGTTACGTTTATGCCGATTTGGCAGGTAAAGTACAGTGCGATTACTACCCCGATGTCGTGACCGTGTACGGTTGTGATGCCGATTGGGACGTGTACGAAAACAATGACTACTTTGCGGGTTACACCTACGTCAATCTGTACGGCACGGTGGCCGGTAATGACGATTCCACCAACAAGCCGGTATATGTCAAGATGTATGCTGCAGAGGGGTACGAGGACGTCACTCTAAAGACGCTCTCTTATGATGCAAGCGATGCGAACGGCGCACAGGAATGGAATTATGGGACGGATATCGTTTTTGAAGACGGCGTTGCCGAATTGTTCTTGGATGCGTGTTTTAAGAACCGCTTAAACGGTGTCGGTTCTTTGCGTTTGACCGTAGAGGAGACGAAGGCGGTCGCTCGTATTGAACTGTATGATGTTACTACGTATTGCAATGAGGGTGAAGTTGTCGCCGAAATACAAGAGGCGCTGCACGCCTATATGCTCGCGAATGAGCGTAATGTGGTATATGAATCGGTGATTCCGCCCTCTGTTGAGAGCGGCGGCTATACCGGTGACGTTTGTTGCGCAACCTGTAACGTGAAACTGGCGGAAGGTCAAGAGCTTCCGGCTGTATGCCCTCACGCGTACGATAATGCCTGTGACACGGATTGCAATTTGTGCGGCGAGGTGCGGGATATTGTTCACACGTGGAACGACGGCGAAAACACGAACGGTATCAAAACGTATACGTGTACGGTATGCGGTGCGACCAAAACCGTGAACGAAGTGGGTGTGTGGCAGTATAACACCTACGGCGACGGCGTGGTGTTGACCGCCTATCTGGGAGACGCCGCAGACGTGTACGTGCCCGCTACCCTTACGGTGGACGGGGCGACGTTGTCGGTCTTGAAACTCGGTGACGGACTGTTTCAAAACAACGACACCGTGAACAGCGTGACCCTCGCAGAAGGTATCACGGGGATCGGCGACCGTGCGTTTTACGATGCGGATGCGCTGGTGTGCGTGTTGCTGGCCGAGAGCGTGACCGCCATCGGTGACGAGGCGTTTTACGGTTGCGACGTCATGAATTCGGTCATTCTGTACGATGGGGTGACCACCATTGGAACGGACGTGTTCGGCGAATGTTCCAAGGTGACCGTATGGTGTAACGAGGGAACGGCGGCGTATGCCTACGTGACCGAAAACGGTATCGCGTACGAGATCCTGAATCCCGACGCCCAGCCTGTGATCGTGACCGAAAACGGCATTACCTACTATCTTTCGAACGGCGAAGCGGCGGCTGTGGATTGCGATTCCACATTGACCGCGGTGACGGTGCCCGCCGCCGTGCAGGGCCATCCCGTGACCAAAATTCAGGGTGCTTTCACTCGCTGTTCACGCCTCGTTAGTGTGACCTTGTCGGAAGGCGTGCGTAGCATCACGACCGAATCGTTCTATTTCTGTTCGGCACTGACAACGGTCAACCTGCCGCAATCGCTGACCTATATCGGCAATTACGCATTCCAGATGTGCATGTCCTTGACGAATCTGACCATTCCCGACGGTGTGACCTACATCGGCAAGGGTGCGTTCTTGAATTCGGTAGTGGATACAAACTTACCGTCTTCGCTCACCTTCTTGGGTGAGGAGGCGTTTGCTCACAGTCGTATCCGAACGGCGGTCATTCCGCAGGGGATCACAAAAATCCCCCGCTTGGCGTTTGCGAACAGTTACCTCACCACCGTCGTTCTCCACGAGGGAGTAACGACCATCGATGACTACGCCTTTTCGGATTCGTGGTTGACTGCGGTGACCATTCCCGAAGGGGTGACGGCTATCGGTGCGGGTGCGTTCCAATATCTGGATAAATTGCAGGAAGTGACCCTGCCCACTACCTTGACCACGTTGGGTGCAAAGGCCTTTTACTGGTGCCCCAAACTCACGAAGGTCGTGTTGAACGGTGACGGTCTTTGGGTCGGAAACGAAGCGTTTTTCAAGTGTGATCGGCTTGCTGACGTCACGGTGAACGAAGGCGTGCGCTTATTCGGCAGTGATGTGTTTGCCGAATGTTTTGAGATGCAGCAGATAATTCTGCCGCAGAGCGTGGTCGGCTTCAATTCGGACACGTTTGCACCGTCCACGGTATTGGTAACGTGGGAAAATTCCGCGTCTCATGAGGCGGCGGTGGAATACGATCTGCTGTACGCGGTATACGACGGTGTCACTCTGCCTTCGTTTATTACGCAGGATGGTATTACCTATCACATCCAAAACGGCGAAGCCATCGCGGTGGATGCGCTGTATACACTGACCGACGTGGTGATTCCCGCGACGGTAAACGGTTATCCCGTGACCGAGTTGCGCGGCACGTTTGCGCGTTCGTCTGATCAAGTCCCCGGTAAACTTGAGACGATCGTGCTGGGCGATAACGTGCGGGCGATCGGTGCGTGCACGTTTGTCCGCTGTTCTTCGCTTGACAATATTACCTTGCCCGAAGGGATAACCGCGATCGGGGATGCGGCATTTTACGATGCCCAGCGCTTGGCGACGATCGATCTGCCTGCAACGGTGGAATATATTGGAGATAAGGCGTTTGCATTCTGTCAATCGTTGACGGCGATCACGATCCCCGCGGGTGTGGAAACGATCGGAGATGAGGCGTTTTACAATTGCACGAAACTGTCTTCGGTCACGCTTGCGGAAGCTTTGAAGTCGATCGGCGATAAAGCATTTTATCGTTGTGAAACTTTGTCGGATATTACGATTCCGTACGGCGTAACGACTATTGGTAATAATGCGTTTTTGGATTGTACCGTGTTGGCTAAGGTCACACTCCCCGCCACCTTGCAGACCCTTGGTGAATACGCGTTTGCGGGGTGCGGTGCGCTTGATAATATTGTCTTGCCGCAAGGCTTGACCACGATCGGCGCGTACGCGTTCCGTTCGACGGCGCTTGCCGAGGTTACCATTCCCGCTACCGTTACCACAGTGGGGAAATATGCCTTCTCTTCGTGTGAGTCGCTGACGACAGCGACGGTGGAAGACGGCGTTGAGAGCATTGCTCAGGGGGCGTTTTACGGCTGTACGGCGTTGCGCCAGGTGAAATTGCCCGATAGTGTGACGTCGCTTGCGAGCGATGCATTCCCGTCCACGGTCATTTTGTTGGTGATCGAGGACAGTTATGCCCACACCTTTGCCGAGTCGAAGGATCTGCTCTATTTCCTGTGGGACGGCGTTTCGGACGTGACGATCACGGTGGTGGACGGTGTTACATACTTCGTTTCGGAGACCGAAGCGGCGGCGATCGCATTTGACGGCAGTGTAACGGATCTTGTGATGCCGAACACGGTTGACGGGAAACCGGTAACCTCGATCCGCGAAGTGTTTGCGGGTTGTACGACGCTTATGTCGGTCGTTCTGCCGCAGGGGTTGCTCACCATCAGTGCGCATGCATTTGAAGGCTGTACGGCCTTGGCGAGCGTCACCTTCGGTGATAGCCTTACGTCCATTGGCAAC
This sequence comes from uncultured Eubacteriales bacterium, assembly GCA_964515215.1. Classification (GTDB taxonomy): domain Bacteria; phylum Bacillota; class Clostridia; order Oscillospirales; family Acutalibacteraceae; genus SIG588. The sequence continues at coordinate 13,066 of CAZESL010000042.1, read as the reverse complement.
AACGCGTTTTACAATTGTTCGGCACTCACGTCGGTCGTGTTGCCCGATACGGTGACGACCATCGGACAATATGGGTTTTCTCAGTGTAAGAGCATGACGGAGATCCACCTGCCTGCCTCTCTGAAAAAGGTGGATAAGTTCGTATTGTATGGAAACGACGTGTTGGATAACGTGGTGATCCCTCACGGTGTCACCAGCATTGAAAGTTCGGCGTTCTACAACTGCTTTGCGCTCAAAAACGTGTCCATTCCTTCTACCGTAACGTATATCGGTTCGTATGCGTTTACCAATTGTAGGAGCTTACAGACGGTGTATCTCCCTGCGGAAACGGGGGCGATTTTGGCGACTTCCTTCCCGACTGAGACCATTTGGTTGGTGCACGATGGGTCGTATGCGCATACCCGCGCGCAAAGGATCGGGCAACTGTATTTCGTTCTGCACAAGGGTGACAACCCCGAGATCGCCTACGGTGCGGCGATCAGCGGTACGGCGACCTATACCGACGGCACACCTGCCGCGGGGGCTGCGGTGACGATCCTCTACGACGACGGCACGGTGAAAGAAACCGTCACGGCGGATGCAAACGGTGTGTATACCTTCACCTACGCCGAGGTGGGACGCTATACGATCCGCGCCACCGATGCCGCGGGGAATACGGCGGCAACCACGGTCGGTATGTCGCGCATGAACGTGTTTGACGTGTTTGTAACGGGCGATACCGCCTTGACGCTCAAGACCGCGTGGACGGTGAGCGGTACCGTGTCGGAATCCCCCGCCACCGTCACGCTGACCGATGAAGACGGCAACCTGTTGGCAAGTGCGGAAACAGACGAAAACGGCAATTTCGCGCTGACGGAAGTGCCGAACGGCACCTACGTTCTCACCGCCGTGACCGAGAGCGGGCGCGTGTCCACCGAAGTGACGGTGTTTAACAGCGACGTGACCGATATCACGCTCACGGTCAAGATTGGTGAGGTCAGCCTGTGGGGCTATGTCGAGGTGGAAGACCGCGACAAGAACCACCATCGTCGCCACTGGGTACAGGTGACGCTGTACGATGAAGACGGCATAGTTGTAGCACAGCAAAAGAGCGGCCAGGACGGCATGTACCGTTTCGACGGTCTGTCGGTCGGTGAGTATACCGTCGTAGCGGAAACGGCGGAGATGCGACCCGACAGAAAGCACGGCTACGACCGTTACCACACCCTTACAGGTTACGCCTTCGTGAGTGCGTCGGCGGCGGGCGAGTACCAACTGGATACCATCGTGCTGTATGAGGAAAACGACAAAAAGACCACCCTGTCGGGTAAGGTGACCGCCGAGGGCGAAACGCAAGATTGTGAAGTGGTGCTTCGCAACGTGTTTCGCCACGAAGTGGCACGCTACGTCACGGGTAAGAACGGCAAATACAGCTTTACAAACGTGCGGGACGGTCTCTACTTTGTGATCGCCGTGACCAAGAGCGACGGCATGGGATATGCGGTCGTGACGGTACGCGACGGTGTGGTGTACGGCGATACCGATATTCGCGTGTCGAAAAAACAGCATATCCGTGACCGCGAGACGGCGTTCATGACGGAAGTACCCTCGTGTGCGGACCGCACCGAAGTGTTGCCTCATAAAGAACGTATTGCCGATGAAAAGCGGTTCTACGATGCGCTTTCCGAAAAGGAGAAGAAGCAACTTTCGAAAGAGTACATCGACCGCTTGGAACAGTACGCGGCATGGCTTGCCGACTGCGAATACGATACGCCCGACGGCGTGACGGTGGAGCAGGGCGGATTGGTCATCTCGGGTGATGAACTTGCCGCGGAGGAAACGGTGCACTTCACCCTGTCGGTAGAAGAGACCGACGGCTACACGGCGGGCCGTGACGGCGTGTCGAGTTACGACGAGCAGATGTATCATACGATGCAGGATGCGGCAAACGGCCGTGAGGTGTGCCGCTACTACGACATTACCATGCGCAAGACGACCGCCGACGGCGAAAAGGCGATCACGGCGGTATACAAAGACACCGATGCGGCGGGCAAATTCCGCATCACGTTGCCGATCCCCGAGGAATATCGCGGACGCCGCCACTACGCGGTGTTGCACGAGCATTGCGGTGAGGTGATCATGCTGACCGACCTGGACGACGATCCCGATACCGTTACCTTTGAGGTGGATCGGTTCTCCACCTTTGCGTTGACCGCGACCGATGAAGAACTGACCTATACCGATCCCGCCGCGATCGTGGACGGTGTGTATTATTACAACGGCGAAAAAGTACCGTATGCGGGTCTGGTACAGGTGGACGGCAACTACTATTACGTTGCGGATGGCTCGAAGGTCAAGACGGGCCGTTATGCGATCTCCAAGGTGAACGAAACGGGAGTGGCACGCGGTATCTACTACTTCTTCGAAGACGGACGTATGAACACCGAAGTCGGCGTGTACGAGGGGTATTACTACAACGCGACGGGCAAGTCCGAAGCGTACGCGGGTCTTATTCAGTGGAACGGCTCGAAATACTACGTCAGCGACGGCGGTACGGTGAAGACGGGACGGTACTTCATCACGAAGTTGAATAACTTGGTGCCGAAGAAGCGTGCGTACACCTTCTATCCCGACGGCAGAATGTTGGAAGAGACGCGTATTTACGAGTTTGACGGTTTCTATTACGAAGACGGTATCCGCGTGCCGTATGCAGGCTTGGTGGAATATGAAGGCAACTTCTATTACGTCGCCGACAACGGTGCCTACGTAAAAGGCCGCCGTCAGTTGGTATCCAACGTGAACGACACGGGTAAGGCTACGGGGTATTACTGTTTCGACGAGAACGGCCATATGATGCAACACGCGGTCGTGGACGGCCGTTACTACGGTGCGGACGGCTTGGCACCGTACAACGCGGGCGTTGTGCAAGTGGACGGCAAACTCTACTACAACAACGGCACCCACGGTGCCCTGCGCACGAGCGCGACCTTCACCATCACGGCGGCAAAGACCAACGGCCTGTGTGCGGCGGGCAAGTACACGGCGGACGAAAGCGGTGTGTTGAGCCCGGCGGAGTGATCTGCCGCTGTAGGGGCGGCAACCGCCGCCCGTAAGCAATAACCTAACAACAAGGGTAAGCGAGTGATCGCTTACCCTTGTTTTTGTGTTGCTTATTCTCCTTCAAACAACGGGGTCGAAAAATACCGTTCCGCCGTGTCGGGTAACACGGTGACCACCGTGTTGCCCGCACCCAGTTTTTGCGCCATACGAATGGCGGCTGCGACGTTGGTGCCGCTGGAAATGCCGCACATCAGCCCTTCCAAACGGGCAAGATCACGTGCCGTTTGCAACGCTTCTTCGTCCGAAATGATGCAGATATCCTCGTAAATGTTTTGATTCAGTACACCGGGGATCAGCCCGTCGCCGATGCCCATCTGTACGTGGGTGCCGATGGTGCCGCCCGCCAGAATCGCGGCATTTTCGGGTTCTACTGCCCAAATGGTGATATCGGGATTGTTGGCACGGAGCACTTCACCGATACCCGTGATGGTACCGCCCGTGCCGATCCCTGAGCAAAACCCGTGAATGGGACCTGCTACCTGCTCTAAGATCTCAAACGCGGTGCGGTGGCGGTGTACGTTGGGGTTATCTTCGTTTTCAAATTGCTGAGGGACGAACACCTTCGGGTCATCTTCCGCCATCTTGAGGGCAGTGCGTACGCATTCGTCGATGCAGTCGCCGATGTTGCCCGCGTCGTGTACCAAGATGACCTCTGCACCGTAATGCCGCACCAACTTGCGGCGCTCTTCACTTACCGAATCGGGCATAATAATGACGGTGCGGTAGCCGCGCACCGCGCCCACCAGTGCGAGACCGATGCCCTGGTTGCCGCTCGTGGGTTCCACGATGACGGAATCGGGGGAGAGCAGACCGCGCTTTTCCGCCTGGGTGATCATGTTGTACGCCGTGCGGGTCTTGATGGAACCGCCGACGTTTAAGCCTTCGAATTTCACCAGCACTTCCGCAGCGCCTTCGGGTACCATGCGGCTGAGCCGAATAATGGGAGTGGAGCCGATGGCGTCCAATACGTTATCGTGAATCATAATCAAACCGACTTTCTTTGACGTTTTTTGGTATGTTACCATACTTATGGAAAAAAAGCAAGGGGCTGTCACGCTAAAGGCAATTTGCACAAACAGAAGAGCAAAATACTCTCTCGACAACCCCTCCGACTTTTGCTGTCAGCAAAAGCCACCTCCCCTTACACAGGGGAGGCAGGTTTCTATCCTCTTTTGTGCAATGCTCCCTTAACACGACAGCCCCTGGTCGTTTAGTTCTTCAAACTTTGAATGGGTGCGGGGATACGGCCGCCGCGGTTGATGAAGCGGGCGGGGGAGTAGGTGGAGACCGGCATCACGGGACCTTCGCCCAAGAGACCGCCGAAGGAGAGTTCGTCGCCCACCTGTTTGCCGATGCAGGGAATCACGCGCACGGCGGTGGTCTTCGAGTTGATCATACCGATGGCGGCTTCGTCCGCGATGATGGCGGAGATGACCTCGGGTGCGGTATCGCCGGGAATGTTGATCATGTCCAATCCCACCGAGCAGACGGCGGTCATGGCTTCGAGTTTTTCAATGCACAGCGCACCGCTGCGCGCCGCGTCGATCATACCCGCATCTTCGGTGACGGGAATGAACGCACCCGAAAGCCCGCCCACGTGGGAGGAGGCCATGACGCCGCCCTTTTTCACTGCGTCGTTGAGCAGGGCCAGTGCCGCGGTCGTACCCGCCGCGCCGCAACTTTCCAGTCCCATTTCTTCCAAAATGTGCGCCACCGAGTCACCCACGGCGGGGGTGGGAGCAAGCGAAAGGTCCACGATACCGAACGGCACGTTCAGCATACGCGACGCTTCGCAGGCCACGAGCTGACCCATACGGGTAATCTTAAAGGCGGTGCGTTTGATGAGATCCGCCACGGCGGTGAGATCGCAATCGCCTGCTTTGGCGAGTGCGGCACGTACCACACCGGGGCCGGAAACCCCCACGTTGATCACGCAGTCGGGTTCGCTCACGCCGTGGAAGGCACCCGCCATAAACGGGTTGTCTTCGGGTGCGTTACAGAACACCACCAGTTTCGCGGGGCCGATACAGCCGTTGTCGGCGGTGCGTTCCGCCGCTTCTTTGACCACGCGCCCCATCAGTGCCACGGCATCCATGTTGATACCCGCTTTGGTGGAACCGATGTTGACCGACGCGCAGACGTGATCGGTCACCGCGAGTGCTTCGGGAATGGCGGCAATGAGTTCGCGGTCGCCGGGGGCAAAGCCTTTTTGCACCAGAGCGGAAAACCCGCCGAGGAAGTTGACACCGCAAGTGACGGCGGCGCGTTCCAGCGTTTTCGCGAGTTTCACCGCGTCTTTATCGTCACACGCCGCAAGCAACATCGCCGCAGGCGTGATGGAGATGCGTTTGTTGATGATCGGAATACCGTAGGTCTTTTCGATCTTTTCACCCGTTGCCACCAGATCTTTGGCCGAGCGGGTGATCTTGTCGTACACCCTGTCGCACAGGGTATCGATGTTGCTGTGACAGCAATCCAAAAGAGAGATGCCCATCGTGATGGTGCGGACGTCCAAGTGTTCGTCCTGTATCATCGTGATGGTTTCCAGTATATCGTGTGCGTTGAGCATCGTGTGCCTCCTTAAATCGTGTGCATGGAGTTGAAGATATCCTCGTGCATGATGCGGACAGAGAGCCCCGTCTCTTCACCCAGCGCGGAAAACGCGTCGGCTACCACATCAAACGGGGCGTTAGCGGCGGCAATATCCGCCACCATGATCATAGCGAAAAACTCCTGCAGGACCGACTGAGTGACCTCGACGATATTCAGATTGTAGGTGGTACACACCGCCGAAACCTTCGCAAGAATACCGACCGTATCCTTACCGATGACCGAAATAACTGCACGCATAAACCGATTCCTCCGTTTTTATAATTTCCACACAGCATAATACCACACTTTTCGCGGTAATGCAAACACAAAAAAATAATCGGCACCTCACCTTGAAAACGCTGTGTGCGGGGATGGGGTTTTGTGCTTTCTGCCGAGCGGTCTTCCGAAGTGAAAAGTAAATTCAGGAAAAAGGACGTTTTTTGCAAAAATGGAGTTGACAAGCGGGAGAAAATGTGCTATTCTCACTTATATATTTTAATGGCGATGACGAAGAGTGAAGCAGAAAAACGGACACCAAAGAGAGTCGGCGGGCGGTGCGAGTCCGACACGTTGCGGTTTCTGTTTCGGTCGCTTCCGAGCCGGAGAGAGGACAGCCGCCCTCGGGCGTGCCGTAGAACTTTCCCGTGAAGGCCGCGTTAGTGCCAAGGACTTGTTAGAGTCTATGAGGGGCACTTTGGTGCAATTTGAGTGGTACCGCGGGTATATCGTACACGATAGCTCGTCTCAAAGATAACATCTTTGGGGCGGTTTTTTTATATACCGCCCGCCGAAAGGAGACTGCATAATGCAGCAAATGCAACTGGATCACAAAATTCGTGAGGTGTCCGCCCGTATTCGCGCCCTGCGTGAAGAGGCGGGACTGACCGCACAGCAAATGGCGGAAAAGACGGGTGTTACCGCCAACGAGTACATCGCCTGTGAAGAGGGGCGCGCCGATCTGACCTTTGCGTTCATCTACCGTTGCGCTACCGCGTTTCGCGTGGACGTGACCGATCTGATCGAAGGCGAAAGCCCCAATCTGCACGCCTATACCGTCACCCGCCGCGGCGACGGTCAGCGTATCGACCAGGCACACGGTATGACCTATTTCAACCTGGCACCGTCTTTTAAGAACCGTATCTCCGAGCCGCTGTACGTGCACGCGAAGTACGATGAAGAGGCACAGCGCCGCCCGATCGAATGCACCACCCACGCGGGGCAGGAGTGTGATATCGTTATCAAGGGCCGTTTGAAGGTGCAGGTCGGTGACCACGTGGAAGTGCTCGGTGAGGGCGACGCGATCTACTATGACAGCTCGGCACCGCACGGTATGATCGCGGTGGACGGCGCGGATTGCGAATTTTACGCGATGGTCTTGAATCCGACGGGCGAGCCGATCCCCGAACTCACCCCGTCCGAAACCTTTGCGGCGAAGCCGAAAAAGGCGTATAAAGAGCGTCGTATTTATCACAACTTCATTCATCCCACCGAGGATGAGAACGGCGCGTTGCTCGCCATTGATTTCGAAAATGAGGACAAATTCAACTTTGCGTTCGATATCGTGGACGGCATTGCCGCGAAGAAGCCCGAAAAACTCGCGATACTTCATATTGATAACGAGAAGGTGGAACGCCGTTTCACCTTCGCGGACGTGAAGCGCGCTTCCGCCCAGTGTGCGAACTACTTTAAGTCGCTCGGCATCAAAAAGGGCGACCGCGTGATGCTGGTGCTTCGCCGCCAGTATCAGTTCTGGTTTGCACTGCTCGGTCTGCACAAACTCGGTGCGATCGGCATTCCCGCGACGGATATGTTGCAAGAGCACGATTTTGAATACCGCTTTAAAGCGGCGGGTGTGTCCGCTATCCTTTGCACCGCTCACGGTAACACGGTGGAGCAGGTGGAAGCGGCGGCCGCACACTGTCCCGACGTGGCGGTGCGCGTGTTGGTCGGGGCACAGCGGGAAGGCTGGCACGATTTCGACGCGGAATATCCGCTGTTCAGCGGTCGCTTTGAACGCACGGAAGACAGCATTCAGGGCGACGATCCCATGCTGATGTTCTTCACTTCGGGCACATCGGGAAATCCCAAAATGACCCTGCACAACTGCAAATACCCGCTCGGTCACTTTATCACCGCCAACTACTGGCACTGCGTGAATCCCGACGGCCTGCATCTGACCATTTCGGATACCGGCTGGGCCAAAGCCATGTGGGGTAAACTCTACGGTCAGTGGTTGTGCGAAGCGCCTTTGTTCATTTACGACTTTGAGCGTTTCGATGCGGCGGATATTCTGCCGATGTTCAAGAAATATCACATCACCACCTTCTGTGCACCTCCGACGATGTACCGTATGATGATCAAAGAGGATCTGTCGAGGTACGATATGAGTTCGGTGGAACACGCGACCATCGCGGGCGAGGCACTGAACCCCGAAGTGTTCCGTCAGCTCGAAAAGACCACGGGCCTCAAAGTGATGGAAGGTTTCGGTCAGACCGAAACCACGCTGGTGATCGGCAACCTGATCGGTATGCCGCATAAACTCGGTTCGATGGGTAAACCCGTACCGCTGTACGACGTGGATCTGGTCACCCCCGAAGGGGAGTCGGTCGGCGTCGGTGAAACGGGCGAGATCGTCATCCGCACCGACAAAAAAGTGCCGTGCGGTCTGTTCCGCGAGTACTATCTCGACGATGAAAAAACGAGCGAAGCGTGGCACGACGGTCTGTATCACACGGGCGACGTCGCGTGGCGTGACGAGGACGGCTTCTACTGGTACGTCGGCCGTGCGGACGACGTTATCAAGTCGTCGGGCTACCGTATCGGCCCCTTCGAGATCGAAAGCGTCATTATGGAACTGCCGTACGTGCTGGAATGCGGTGTGTCGGCGGAACCCGACGATGTGCGCGGTCAGGTCGTGAAGGCGAGCATCGTGCTGACGAAAGGCACGGTGGCAAGCGAGGAACTCAAGAAGGAGATCCAGAAGTACGTCAAGGAGCGCACCGCGCCGTACAAATACCCGCGTATCGTGGTGTTTAAGGACGAACTGCCCAAGACCACCAGCGGCAAGATCATTCGCCGTATGCTGTGAGGTCGGGTGTCATGAAAATAAAACGTGTGACCCTGTTTGCAGGGCATTACGGCAGCGGCAAGACCAATATTGCCGTCAACTGGGCGTTGTACCTGCGGCGGCAGGGGCTTGCCGTGACGGTGGCGGATCTCGATATCGTCAATCCCTATTTCCGCACGAAGGACAGTGCACGGGAGTTGGAGGCAGCGGGTATCCGTATGATCGCGTCCCCGTTTGCCAACTCCAATGTGGACGTGCCTGCCTTGCCGGGTGAGTTGTACGCGGTGGTGGACGATAAGACCGCCCACGCGGTGCTCGACGTCGGCGGGGACGACCGCGGCGCACTGGCACTCGGGCGGTATTCTCCCGCCATTCGGGAAGAAGGGGACTACGCCATGCTCGGCGTGCTGAATTTTGCGCGTCCGCTCACCGCCACCCCCGCCGATGCGGTAGAGGTACTGCGTGAGGTGGAAGCGGCAGGCAGTCTGCCGTTTACGGGGTTGATCAACAATACCAATCTCGGCACCGCCACCACCCCCGAAACAGTGCTGAAGAGCGTGGCGTTCGCAGAAGAAACAGCACGGCTGATGGGGTTGCCGCTCGTGATGACCACGGCGGAGGTTTCGATCGCCGAAGCCCTTACGGGACAGGTAAAAGATCTGTTCCCGCTTACATTACAAACCATTCATTCGTTTACATAAACACCTATGAAGGAGGAACCATTATGGCAAAAGTAACGTTTGACGTGGACCGTTGCAAAGGTTGCGGCCTTTGTGTCGAAGCGTGTCCGAAGAGGATCCTTGCGATGTCCAAGGACAAAATGAACGCCAAGGGACACCATCCCGCAGAAATGACCGATCAGGAGGCGTGCATCGGTTGTGCGTTCTGCGCGACCATGTGCCCCGATTGCGTGATCACGGTGGAGAAGTAAAGAAAGGGTGAAGAACATGTCCGAAAAAGTGTTGATGAAAGGAAACGAAGCCATCGCGGAAGCCGCCATTCGTTGCGGTTGCCGTCATTACTTCGGTTATCCCATCACGCCGCAGACGGAGGTCGCCGCCTACATGGCGAAGCGTATGCCGAAGATCGACGGTGTGTTTTTGCAGGCGGAAAGTGAAATTGCCGCCATCAATATGGTCATCGGCGTGGCCGCGACCGGCAAGCGCGTTATGACCTCTTCGTCCAGCCCCGGGATCTCGCTGAAGAGCGAGGGCCTGTCGTATCTTGCGGGGTGCGATCTGCCCGCGTTCATCGTGAACGTCCAGCGCGGCGGCCCCGGCCTCGGCGGCATTCAGCCTTCGCAGTCGGACTATTTTCAGGCGACGCGCGGCGGCGGTCACGGCGACTATCACATGATCGTTCTCGCCCCCGACAGCGTGCAGGAAATGGCCACCCTCACCGTGAAGGGCTTTGATCTTGCGGACAAGTACCGCATGACCACCATGTTGCTCGCGGACGGCACGATGGGCCAGATGATGGAGCCCGTCAGCCTCGATTTCGACGAGCCGACGGTGTACGACAAGCCGTGGGCGGTGACCGGTACGGGTTGCAAGCGTGAACATAACATCGTGAACTCGCTGTTCCTGAAACCCGAACAGCTTGAGACCGAAAACATGGCGCGCTATGAGCGGTATAAGCTCATCGAGCAGAACGAGCCGCTGTGGGAAGAGTATATGATGGAAGATGCCGATATTTGCATCGTCGCGTTCGGTATTGCGGCGCGTGTGTCCAAGAACGCGATCGCTGAAGCGCGCAAAAAGGGCATCAAGGTCGGTCTGATCCGTCCGATCACGCTGTGGCCGTTCCCGAAAGCCCCGCTCGCCGCGGCGGCCGATAAGGTGAAGGCGTTCCTGTCGGTGGAATTGTCGATGGGGCAGATGATCGAAGACGTCGAACTTGCGACCCGTTGCAAGAAACCCGTGTATCTGTGTAATCGCGTGGGCGGTATGATCATGTCGCCTGCGGAAGTCCTCGCAAAGATCGAAGCGATCGCGAAAGGAGAAGAGGCATAATGAGTATCGTGTTCCAAAGACCGCACGCACTGACGAATGCGGAATTTTCCTATTGTCCCGGCTGTACGCACGGTATCGTCACCCGCTTGGTGGCGGAAGTGATGGACGAACTCGGCATTGAAGGCCGCACCATCGGTGTGGCACCGGTCGGCTGTTCGGTAACGGCGTACAACTTCTTCAATTGCGATATGGTGCAGGCGGCGCACGGCCGCGCGCCCGCTGTGGCAACGGGTATCAAACGCTCCGATCCGAACAATGTGGTGTTCACCTATCAGGGTGACGGCGACCTCGCGTCTATCGGTGCGTGTGAAACGGTGCACGCGGCGGCGCGCGGTGAGAATATCACCATCATCTTTATCAACAATGCGATCTACGGTATGACGGGCGGTCAGATGGCACCCACATCACTGCCGGGTCAGGTCACCCAGACCTCGCCCTACGGCCGTGACGTGGCAACCCAAGGTTACCCGGTAAAGGTGTGCGAGATGCTCTCGCAACTCGACGGTGCGACCTATCTTGAGCGTGTCACCGTGACCGACGTAAAGCAGGTACGCAACGCGAAACGCGCTATCAAAAAGGCGTTTCAGAACCAGATCGACGGCAAGGGCTTCTCGCTGGTCGAAGTGCTCTCCACCTGCCCGAGCAACTGGGGCAAAACGCCCGTACAGTCGATCGAGTGGCTGAAGGAGAATATGATCCCGTACTACCCGCTCGGCGTGTATAAGGATAAAGGAGGCGAGGAATAATGAGCAATACCAACCGTATTCTGATTGCCGGTTTCGGCGGACAGGGCTTGCTGTTCGCGGGCAAATTCCTCGCATACAAAGGACTTACCGAAGGCCGTCAGGTCAGCTGGCTGCCGTCCTACGGCCCCGAAATGCGCGGCGGCACGTGCAACTGCAGCGTGATTTTGAGTGACGAGCCGGTCGGTTCGCCCATCATTGAAAATCCCGATATTTTGATGGTGATGAACCGTCCCTCGCTCGACAAGTTTGAACCCACTGTGGAAGCGGGCGGCTACATCTTCGTGGATTCCGCGCTGATCGACCGCAAGGTCGAACGCGACGATGTGAAGGCGTTCTACATCCCCGCCACCCAGATGGCGTCGGATGCGGGATTCCCGACCCTCGCCAATATGATCCTCGTCGGTAAGATCATCCGTGAAACGGGTGCGGTCAGTTATGAAGATCTGATGGCAGGTCTTAAAAAGTGCGTGTCCGCTCGCCATCAAGACTTGATGGATGCGAACTTCAAGGCCATTGATATGGGCTATCGCTACGAGGGCTGATAGTAACGAAAACTCCCCGTGCGAACGGGGAGTTTTTTAAAAGATGAGGAAGAATATTATGAAGATCATTGATGCCCATTGTCATATCTATCCCGATAAAATTGCCGAAAAGGCGGCCGCCGCGACCGGTCGGTTTTACGATATCGAAATGTGTCTGGACGGTAAGGTGTCTACGCTTTTGCGGGAAGGTACCGCTGCGGGGATCGATCATTTTATCGTGCAATCGGTGGCGACCACTCCGGCACAAGTCGCATCCATCAACCGCTTTATTGCGGGCGAAGCGGCGGCGAGTGAGGGGAAAATGACGGGACTCGGCACCCTGCATCCCGACAGCGACGATATTGCGGGGGACGTGGAACAGTTGCTGGAACTGGGGCTGCGCGGGGTGAAACTGCATCCCGATATCCAAGGATTCAAACTGGACGATTACCGTTGCCTGAAGATCTATGAGTTGTGCGAAGGACGCTTGCCGTTGCTTTTGCACACGGGCGACCATCGGTACGATTTTTCCAACCCCAACCGCTTAAAACCGATCTTGGATACCTACGCGGGGCTGACCGTGATCGGCGCCCATTTCGGCGGTTGGTCGATGTGGGAGAAAGCGGCGGAGCAACTGCATGGATACGATCGCTTGTACGTGGACTGTTCTTCTTCGCTCTACGCCATCTCGCCCGATGTCGGGCGGCGGCTGGTGCGGTGTTACGGTGCCGACCGCGTGCTGTTCGGCACCGATTATCCCATGTGGTTGCCCGCAGAGGAATTGGATCGGTTTTACGCGATGGGGCTCACCGCCGAGGAAAACCGCAAGATCCTTTGCGACAACGCCGCAAAACTGTTTTCCATCGAGATATAGCAACGAAAAACCACCCGTAAGGGTGGGTGGTTAGAGATAAAAATGGAGAGAATGTATCTTGAGCGATACATTCTCTCCTTGTGCTTTGTGAATATTTATGCCACTTGGAAAGTGGCTGTAACCCTTGGCCCCCTTTCGTAAGAAAGGCGCTTGTC
>CAZESL010000041.1:0-19373 GCA_964515215.1 uncultured Eubacteriales bacterium | reverse complement strand
ACCATATGCACGGGAATACGAATGGTACGCGCCTGATCCGCGATCGCACGGGTGATCGCCTGACGGATCCACCACGTGGCATACGTCGAGAACTTAAAGCCCTTCGTGTAGTCGAACTTCTCCACCGCTTTGATCAGACCGAGGTTACCCTCTTGAATAAGATCGAGAAACTGCATACCGCGGCCGACGTAACGCTTGGCAATGCTGACCACCAAACGCAGGTTGGCTTCGGAAAGGCGTTTTTTCGCACTCGCATCCCCTTCCATAATGCGTTCCGCCAAACTTTTCTCCTCTTCCGGAGTGAGCAGAGGCACACGACCGATCTCCTTCAGGTATACCTTCACAGGGTCATCCACCATCACGTTGTCGCTGCCGTCTTCGCCCTCAACGCGCTGTTCAATGACCGACTCGATATCGTTCAGATTATTGTCTGTAAAATCGTCCACGATCTGAATATTCTGCGATTCGATCAATTCGTAGAGTTTGTCCACGAGTTCCAGATCAAAATCCGCATTTTCAGTGGCGTCCAAGATCTCCTGCGTAGTCAGTTTTCCCTTCGCGCGTCCGATCACCAACAGATCGTTCAGGCGCTTTTCTTTCAGCAGTACCGCCGCATCGGTGATCGGTGCGGACTCTTGCTCCGCCGTCTCAACAGCGCCGGCTGTGGTCTTCTCCTGCTCATTCACGTTCGTACTCATTATGTAGTCTCCTTTACTTTTTATCCTGTCGCAATTTCGCGAGATATGCCTCAACATCCTCATCCGACGGGGTGCCTTCCTGCACCGCCAATCGGCGTTTTTCCTCTGTGATGACCGCGGCACACCGCAGCGCTTCTTCAGGTGTATTGGCGCGCTCCGTTGCCTCCTGCACCATACGCATCAGATAAGCCATGCCGTCCACTTCCAGTTCGGCAGAGAGCAGTGACGGTTCCACCAACAGCCCGTTTCGGTGCCGTGTGACCAACCGACCGTACAACTCACGGTTGAACGCGGTCACCATGCCGTCGGGCGGCAATGCCTCGGCGACCCGCCCGATATAATCGGGGTTGCGTATCAGCAGACCGATAAGTGCTTCCTCCGCACGGGCGGCACGCCAATACGTTTCCGCTTCGGGGTTCACCTTCTTCACCGCAGCGGTGCTTTGCCGCACCGCTTGAGACAGTTTCTGCCCTTCTTCCTTACGCGTGCGGCGCCGCCCGACTTGACGGATCTGATCAAGCAATGCCGATTTGGAAACGCCCACCTCCGTGGCGATCTTCCCCGCATACACGTCCCGCTCGATCGGACTGGAAAGCCCCGCAAGCAGTTCGGCTGCCCCTTTCAAATATCGCGCTTGCCCGTCCGCTGTGGCAAGATCAAACTGACGCCCCAGTTCCAGCAAGCGGTATTCCACGTCGTTAGCGGAACGTTCCATCAGCAAGCGAAACCGCTCGGCACCGTTGTTTTTAATGAATTCATCGGGGTCTTTTCCGTCGGGCACCCGCACCACTTTGATACGCACGCCCGTTTCACGCAAAAGGTCAATGGCGCGTCCCGTACCTTTTTGCCCCGCCGCATCCGCGTCAAACGTGAGCACCACTTCCGCCGCGTACCGTGCGATCAGCCGTGCGTGCTCCGCCGTGAAGGAGGTGCCGAGTGCCGCCACCGCATTGGTAAATCCCGCTTGATGCAGGGCGATCACGTCCATATACCCTTCACACAAGATCAGTTGCGTGCTGCCGTCTTGCATTTTCCCGAGCGAAGATTTGGCAAAATTTAACGCAAACAAGTTGTCGGATTTCTTGTATGCCAACGTGTCGGACGTGTTGATGTATTTCGGTTTCGAATCATCCAGCACACGTCCGCCGAACGCGATCACGTTGCCGCGGATATCGATGATCGGCACCATGATACGCCCGCGAAACACGTCGTACAGATGCCCGCGTTCACTGCGTTTACACAGCCACGCGGCGAGCAACTCTTCATCCGTAAACCCCTTCGCTCGCAGGGCGTCGCGCAACGCCCATCCCGAATCGGGAGCATATCCCAACCCGAAATGACGAATGGTCGCATCGGTATATCCGCGCTTTCGGTAATACTGCAGACCCACCGCCCCTTTCGGGTCGGAAAGCATACTGTGGTAAAACCGCGCCGCTTCACGGTTGGCTTCGAGTACCCGTACCCGCAGTTTGGATACGGCGTCGTTCACCCCCTGTTCGGGCATACGCAGCCCTGCACGGTCTGCCAAAAACTTCACGGCGTCCACGTAATCAAGATTTTCCATGCGCCGCACAAAGGTGATCACGTCACCGCCCGCACCGCAGCCGAAACAGTAAAACGAATTGTTTTCGGTATATACGGTAAACGAAGGGGTCTTTTCGCCGTGGAACGGACACAGTCCCACCCGTGTACGTCCCCGCGTTTTCAAGCGGACATAGGTAGACACCAACGGTTCCAACTCGTTACGGCTGACGACTTCTTCAATAAAACTGTCGGGTATCGCCACAAGACCCCTCCTCTGCTTAGAGCCTAACTCTTACTCCACGATCTTTACACCCCAACTGCGGGGAATAAACAACGTATGATACACGTCCAACGCGTAGTTATCGGTCATGCCGGCAATATAATCGCATACCGCCCGCGCGGCACCCTCCGTCTCACAAATGGCGGCATATTCGGCAGGCAGCGCCTCGGGACGGTTCACGAAATGCTGAAACATCTGCTCGATCAACCCGTCTACCTTGCTCTCCTCGCTTTTCGCAACAGGATTCAGGTACACTGCCTGATACATGAACGCATGTAATTCTTCGAATGCCGCAGCGGTCGCCTCATCCATACACACCGTATCGGTACTGTTTTCGACGATGGCGGTGACCATACGGTTGATACGCGCCGCACGCCCTTCACCAAACACGGCGTTCAAGTGAGCGGGCACATCCGATTCCGCCAGCACACCCGCGCGCACCGCGTCATCGATATCGTGGCTGATGTACGCCACTTTATCCGCCAAACGTACGATACGCCCTTCCAGAGTGGTCGCCTCTTCACCGCGGGTATGGGTCACGATACCGTTTCTGGTCTGCACCGTCAAGTTCAGACCCGCACCGTCATTCTCCAGCCGTTCCACCACCCGCACGCTCTGCTCATAGTGGCGAAATCCACCCTCCATCAAGCGGTTCAATGCACGTTCACCCGCGTGGCCGAAGGGCGTATGTCCCAGATCGTGCCCAAGTGCGATCGCTTCGGTAAGATCTTCGTTCAACCGCAACGCCCGTGCAATGGTACGTGCGATCTGCGCCACCTCCAACGTATGGGTGAGGCGGGTGCGGTAGTGGTCACCTTCCGGTGACAAAAACACCTGCGTCTTGTGCTTCAGACGGCGGAACGCCTTGCAATGCAAAATGCGATCGCGGTCGCGCTGGTATTCGGTACGATACGGGCAGGGCGTGCTCTCACGGTCACGCTGCGCCTCGTCGGAAAACGCCGCTTGTGATGACAGACGAACACGTTCTTCCTTCTCATATCGCTCCCGTACGGTCATAGAGATCCCCCCTTCTATAGACATATACGCAGAAAAAACGGAAACTCCTTGTTTTTTCTTTAAAAAGTTTCAAATTCTATTTTTCTACTGCAAAAGGGTAGAAATCTTCGCCTTCTTCGACAAGGAACAGCGTGCCCGCACTCTGCTCGGTCAACGCCTTTTGCAGCGGAGCGATCGCCTCAAACGGCAAATGGAATCGCAAGGTCACTTCTTCGGTAAATTCCGTATCTTCAAGCACGCCGCCGTGTGCCGCCACCAGCGGGCCTGCCCAACCGTACTGCGCGTAATCGCACGCAAGCGACAACTTCTGACAACAGCGCATATCGCATCGCTCACCCGCATCCACCGCGAGCCGCGCGGCGTGGGAATACGCCCGCACCAATCCGCCGCCACCGAGCAAAATGCCGCCGAAATACCGCGTGACCACTACCACACAGTCGGTCAATCCTTCTTTTTGCAGCACGTCAAGCACCGGCATCCCGGCCGTCCCCTGCGGCTCACCGTCATCCGAGAAGCGGCGAATACCGCCCTCACGTAACACGTACGCCCACACGTTATGCTTCGCATCCCAAAACTCTTTTTTGCGTGCCGCCACAAATGCCTGTGCTTCCTCTTCGGTGGTTACGGGTGCAATATGTCCGATAAAGCGCGATCGCTTTTCGGTAAATTCGTCTGCCCCTGCGTGAAATACCGTGCGGTAATCCTGTCCCATTGGTCTCCCCTGCCGTTCACTTGGAATAAAACAGGGCTGTCGCAACCGCGGCAGCCCTGTTTTTGCTACAAACTTATTTGCCTTCCTGCATGCCGAAACGCTTCTTAAAGCGATCAACGCGCCCGCCGGTATCGACCAGCTTCTGCTTACCCGTGAAGAACGGGTGGCACTTGGAGCAAATTTCAACACGGATGTTTTCCTTGGTGGAACCGGTTGCAATCACTTCGCCGCAAGCGCAGGTAATGGTCGTTTGCTTGTAGTCAGGATGGATCGACTCTTTCATCAGATGTCACCTCTTTCAGTAACTCGGAAGTTTTACGAACCGACCACAGCCCGCACTTCCGTAACATAGCGAGTATAGCACACTATTCGAAAAAATGCAAGCCTTTTTTTACATTTTTTCATTTTCTTCGTCCGTCTCTTCGGCAAGCATGGCCAACACCGCTTTGGTATCGTAGGTTTTGATCTCCCGCACGGTGTCACCTGTCTCGTGACCGCACACGGCGGCGTAATCGCAAAATGCACAAGCATCCAACCGCTCACTGCTTGCAGGTGCCGCCGCCACGTCGCCGCGCCGTAAGGTCGCCGCCATATCCCGCAGTAACGTCTCCGCCCGTTTCTTCAGTTGACCGAACTGCGCCAATGTGGCCACCGCCGCACGGCTGTCGGGCGTACCGTCCGCTTTCAGTTTCGCGGGAATAAACAGCCCCTGTCCGTCCGCTTCCATGGCCGAGATCACTTCGGGGTCATTCAGCAACAACCCGTTCATCTGCATCACTTTCAGCCGTTCACGGGCACGCGTTTCCTCGCTGTCGCCCGCCGCCACGGCCACCACAGGCAATTTTGCGGGCAGATACAACACACCCGCAGGCATCGCCGTACCCCCGAAACGGTCGTCGGCGTTATCCCACAACGAAAAGAGATAGAGCAGCATCTGCAGATTGATACCTTCCACCACTTCGTCTAACCGAAAGTTCTTTGCTCCCGTTTTGTAATCCACCACCCGCACGTAAGCGGTATCCCCCGCGCGATACACGTCCACGCGGTCGATCTTACCGATGGCGCGTACCGTTGTGCCGTCGGGCAAGGTCAACACCGTGGCTTTCACACCGTCGTCCATACCCACCGCCAATTCATACTCTGTCGGCACAAAACGGCTTTGCCCCAGTTCCTGTACCACGTGCCACAAGAGCGCTTCCGCCGTGCGTGACAGACGTTTGGTCTGCGTGATAAAGCGCGCACTCTTATCTTCCGTGCCACCCATCACCGTATCCACGTACATCGCCACCGCGGCGGCGGTATCTTCGCTCACCGTCGCACGGGTAATTCCTTGAAACTCCATCGCCGCATATCGCGGCAACACCGTTTCCATCACAAAGTGGGCGAGATTGCCGAACTCCAAACTGCCAAGCTCTGCAGGACGCAACGGACGCACCCGCAGACCGTATTGGCAGAAATACCGAAAACGACACTGGTGATAGGTCTCCACCTGCGATGCAGACAGAGCCATGCTCTTTCCGAAAAACTCCCCCGCCGCTTCCGCTGAAGAAAACGCTATCGGTTCGCGCGCCACAGCCCGTTCCATCGCACCCAATCGCGGCGCATACGACGGATGATCGGTAAAATAGGTGTAGAGCGCCGTCCGCTCAGGTGTAAAGTCCTCGAACTTTTCAGCCAGCATGCGAAATGCCTCATCATCCGTCTCGGGCACACATCCGTCGCACGCGGTACGATGCGGCAAGCATCGCGTGATACCCGCTACCAACGCCGACGGCGGCAATGTCTCCCCGTTCACACTCTCAATATAACTGACATAAAGCCGTTCGGACGGTGCCGCCACCGCTAAATACGCATAGAGTTGCTCCTCCACCGCTTGGCGGTCACCCGTTTCCGATAAGGTGACCCCCGCCGCCGACAACGCCTGCCGCTCACGGTCGGTGATCAACCCGCCCGTCGCAGGATAGGCGGGAAACACCCCTTCGTTCGCGCCTAATACCCACACGGCACGCGGTGCAGAAAATCGCACGCGCTCCGCACTGCCGACCTGCACCGCATCCAGCCCCTGCGGAATACTGCCGCGATCGGTTGCCGAAAGTGCCAGCGAAAACAGTTCATCCAAACGCGCCGCCGAAAGCGAGACCGTCCCGAGTGCGGTGCCGAAGCGATCCAGGATACTCATCAAGAGTTCCCACATATCCTCCATGCGTTCCGCCGCCGCAGGGTCACCCGCCGCACGAAGCCGTCTGACCTGTAAACGTACAAGCCTTGCCACCCGTGCCTCTTCTAAGTAGCGATACATTGACCGTGCAAAAACCTGCCCCGTCACGTTATCGCGCAAGTTGTCCGCCAAATGTTCCAGCGGCAATACTAAACGACGGCGCAAACGGTTCAAGTGCTGCAACTGCGCCCGTCCTTTATCGGTCATCTCCTCCAAGCCGTCGGGATTACCTGTCCATTCTTCCCGCAAGCGACGACCGCTGAGATTCCACACAAACACGTAGTTTTCTATACGGGCGATCGACGACGGTGCGAAACCTGTAAGTCCTGTTTTCATCACCCGCAGTACCTGTTCCGCAGAAAATCCGCCGCTTGCACAGGCGAGAGCTGCTTGCATCAACGCCATCAGCGGTTCGGTGTACACATCCTCCCGTCTGTCCATAAAGAACGGGATATCCGCCCGTGTGAGCGCCACGTCCAACACGCCGTCATAATCCGCCATATTCCGTGCCGCAACGGCGATATCGCGAGCGCGCACCCCCTCTTCGCGCATCAAGCGGCGTATCTCACTCGCCACTGCGCGACATTCCGCGTGACGGTCGATATATCCCGCCACCGTCACGGACGCCGTTTCGTCTTCAAGCGGCGCACTCTCGTCCGCAAAGCACCCCGCCTCCAGCACCCGAAGCGCCTCGTTTCGTGCGCGGTGATTCTCGGTGAGATACAGCGGTGCCGCCACATCCACTCCGTTATCCCGTGCCATCTGCACGAAACGGGCGGCGGTGCGCGCCACCGGGGCAAACAGAGCGTACTCGTCGCGCGTATCCATCGTATCGGTACACAGTGTGATCACCGTGCGGGAAGCACGGCGCATCAACAGCGCCATTACCCGCATCTCCTGCTCGGTAAATCCGCGAAAACCGTCTGCCAACAGCACCGCACCCTCACCGAAGTGACTGCGCGGCAGTTGCTCGGCAAGACGGGTGAGTGCATCGGCAGGATCCATATAGCTGTCTGCCGCAAGTGCTTCGTACGCCTCCATGATCGCGGCAAGTTCTTCCGTCTTTTGCCGCAACGTGCCCTCAAGGGTCGCGGCAACCTCTTCCAAGCGATGCGGCGTCACCGCATATTGTTTACATTCCGCCAGTACGTCCAACACCGCCTGCACGTAATCCGCCCGTGCGGCGTGACGGCGGTATAGGACCAGTCGGTCTTTCATCTGTTCCAATGCACGGCTCATCAGCAAGGTGCGGGTCACCTTATCCATGACTTTCCCCGACATACCGCCGCACTCGCGTGCCACCGTCTCCGCCAAGCGGGTGAAACTGAGCACCTGCACCGCCGCGGCGCGTGCCGCACCCAAGCGACGCAATAACGTACGCTCGGTCTCAAACGACGCCTGCTCAGGCACCAACAGCACGATACCGTCTTCTCCCGCCGTAACACGACGGACGATCTCCTCCGTCACCGTATACGTCTTACCGTAGCCCGAACGTCCCAAGATCAATTGCAACAACGCGCACACCTTCTTTCTCTTACTTCTAAAGCATACATCAAGATCGGCTTTTTTGCAAGTATTTCCCCATATTTTCCACAGCACGGGGCATACTCATATCGCAAACCGAAAGGAGTGGATCTTATGGCGATCGTAGCACTGCGCACCGTCATCATTTATGCGGTGTTGGTTGCCGCTATGCGGGTGATGGGCAAACGCCAACTCGGCGACTTAAACCCGTCGGAGTTGGTGGTAACACTGCTGATCGCCGACATGGCGGCAGTGGCAATGGAGGATACGGGCGCCCCTTTGTTCGGCGGGTTGATCCCCATTGCCGTACTGGTATCGCTCGAATTGTTGTTGTCGGGTGCCATGTTAAAACTGCCGTTTGTGGAACGCTTGATGAGCGGACGGGCGGTGTGGCTTATTGTAAACGGCGAACTCGACCGTAAAGCGATGAAAAAGCTGCGTCTTACGGTGGACGACGTTATGAGCGCCTTGCGCCAACAAGGCGTATTCGATCTGCAAGACGTACAGTACGCGGTCGCCGAAACGGGCGGACAGATCAGTCTGTCACTGCAACCGACCGCCCGCCCCGTCACCCCCGCGGACCTGCACCTCACGCCGCCCGATGACGACACCCCGTTTTTGGTGGTGAGCGACGGCAAAGTTCTTCCGCTCGGGCTGTCACTCAGCAACCACGATATACAATGGTTACACCGCATCCTGCGAGGAGAAAACTGCACGGTGGAAAACGTCTTTTTGCTGACCGCCGACCGCGGAGGACGCACCCACCTCATACGAAAGGAGGAAACGTCATCAAACGTCTACTGATCGCCGTGGTACTGCTCGCCGCCACCGCCGCCCTTTGTATCGGTCCGCACTATCTGTTAGAGCACAGCGTCGAACGTCTGCTTTCCTCACTGGACCGCGCCGATACGGCCGTACAGCAAGGCGACCTGCCCGCCGCCACCGCCGCCGTCGCGGCGTTCTGCCGCGATTTTGAGCAGGACAACCGCCGTCTCCCCCTCTTCTTTTCGCACGAAAAATTGGATACCATTGAGGAAAGTGCCTCGTTGCTCACGCTACTCATAAAACAGCAAGATACCGCCCACTTAGCGGAGGAACTGTCACGCTGTCGCTGGCGCGTCGAGCATCTCCGCCAAAGTGAGCGGCTCACCTTGACCAATATCTTTTAAGCAGAGGAATTTGAACGGAGCCGATTTTTTCATCGGCAAGGCAAAAGCGCAGTAAATCCTTTCGGATTTACGAGTATTTAACACAGCCGAGGGGAAAATCGGCCCGTTAAAATCGGGTTCGGATATGCCTCCTCTGCTTAAACCATATTCTCGGGACGCACCACGCGGTCGAATTCCTCCGCCGTGATGTGTCCGCTTGCCACCGTCGCTTCCCGCAGGGTGACGCCGCGCCGATACGCATCCAGTGCGATCGCCGCCGCATTCTCGTACCCGATACGCGGTGAAAGACACGTCACCAGCATCAGCGAGCGGGTGAGATTCTCCTCCATACGTTCGCGGTCGGCAACGATCCCCTTCACGCAATTTTCGCAAAATGAATGCATCACGTCCCTGAGCAACGTGCAGGACTGCTCAAAGTTGTAGGCGATCACGGGCATAAACACGTTCAGTTCAAAATTCCCTTGCGACGCCGCAAACCCGATTGTCGCATCGTTCCCCATCACCTGTGCCGCCACCATGGTGACCGCCTCACACTGGGTAGGGTTCACCTTGCCCGGCATAATGGAACTGCCGGGTTCGTTTTCGGGAATACGGATCTCCCCGATGCCGCACCGCGGACCCGACGCCAGCCACCGCACGTCGTTCGCGATCTTCATCAAGTTCGCCGCCAGCGCTTTGAGTGCGCCGTGCGCAAACACAAAAGCATCTTTCATCGTCAGCGCGTGGAACTTGTTTTCGTCCGGCACGAATTCCGTGCCGCACAGCGCCGACAATTCACGGCATACCGCCGCATCAAACCCACGGGGGGCATTCAACCCCGTACCGACCGCCGTGCCGCCGATGGCCAGTCGGCGCAAACGTGCAAGCGACGCGCGAAGCATCGTCACCGCTTCCTCCACACCCGCACGCCAACCGCTGATCTCGTCCGAAAAATACAGCGGTGTCGCATCCTGCAAATGGGTACGCCCGATCTTGATAATGCCGCGATGCGCCTCTTCCAGCTGCAAAAACGCCTGCACCAACTCCTCAGCAGCGGGAATGACCCCCTGCTCGACCGAAAGCACCGCCGCCACGCTCATCGCCGTGGGGAAGGTGTCGTTGGAACTTTGTGACATATTCACGTCGTCGTTTTCGTGAAGCGGCACCGAAGCCGCCCGTGCGATCACTTCGTTCACGTTCATATTCGTCTGGGTACCGCTGCCCGTCTGCCACACCGAAAGCGGGAATTCCTCGCGCAGTTCACCCGCCAAAATGCGGTCGGCGACCGCCGCCACGGCACACGCCTTCTCTTCGCTGAGTTTCCCTTCGGCGGCATTCACCGCCGCACAAGCCTTCTTCAAGCACGCAAAGGCCGCGATCAACGTACGCGGCATTTTCTCTTCGCCAATGCAGAAATTGCGGCGACTGCGTTCGGTCTGCGCCCCCCACAAACGGGAAGCTTCCACCTCCACCGTCCCCAGCGCATCGTGTTCGGTTCGTGTCAGCATATCTCTCGTCCCCTGTTTTGATATCTCCTCCAAATCATACACCAAAAACCCCGTCTTGACAAGAGAAACTTTGTTGACAGTCAAATATTTGTTGACAGTCAATATGGGAGTATGATAAATTGATCTTATGTATGAGCAGAGGAGGCGTCGCTATGCACAACACGTTATCTTTATCCCGCTTATTTCGCACAGTCCTTTCTGTTATTTTGTGTCTGTCGCTGTTGATCCCCCCCGTATCACCGTCTACCGCCGCAGCGGCAGGGGGCACCGTCTCCGTCACCTTCACCGATCCCGTCACGCTGGACGGCGGTATTACCATGACGGCATCGGGCCAAAGCGACTCGCTGTACACCCTTTCCACCGTGCAGGGAAGACCCACCGTAACGGTGGAAGAATATGCTTATTTTCAGCTCAGCGACCAAACGCTGTGCGCAGCCGATGAGGTGACGGTCACCATCACGTTGCTCGACACGACCGAAACGGTACTTTTCCAGTATTGCGGTACCGACAGCGCCTATACCTCGGTGCGCATCAACGGCAACGGCACGGGCAACTTCAAAACGGTGACCCTCTTCCTTCGGGACGCCTCTTTGGGGGATGCGGCACAAAACGCACGGTCGGCCTTCCGTTTCCGTCACGGCACCATTCATTCCGTCACGTTGCAAGAGGGCATCTTGCACGATACCTCCGTCACGTTTACCGACCCCATCACCGCACTCGGCGGAATTGAAGCCGTCCCCTCCGGTTTATATAACGGGGACTGCATGTACAGTCTCACCACCGTGCAGGGAAAACCCGTCGCGGCAGCGGAAAAGTACATATATTTCCGTGTAACCGACACCGTGCTGAACGCCGCCGCCGAACTCACCCTTACGGTTACCTACTTAGACGTGGGGAGTTCTCCCATGTTGTTGCAATACAGCAGTACGGAAAGCGGGTATCAGTTGATACATCTCCAGCGATACAACACGGGGGATTTTATCACGGTGGATATTCCGCTCACCAACGCGGCGTTCGGCAATGCCGCGCAAAACTACGGTGCGGCTTTCCGTTTATACGGCGGCACTATTCATTCCGTATCGGTCAAGCAAGGCGTTACCGACGATCTCGGTCAGGC
Source organism: uncultured Eubacteriales bacterium (assembly GCA_964515215.1). GTDB lineage: Bacteria > Bacillota > Clostridia > Oscillospirales > Acutalibacteraceae > SIG588. Next base: position 7,627 of record CAZESL010000041.1, on the reverse strand, counting down.
GCCCCCCACTTTCGCCCCGCAGACCGAGCTGAACAACGTCATCGGCAAGGGTGTCGCGGGTTATCAGGTGTGGTTCCGCGCGAACGAAACGACCGATAAATGGCATCACTGGGCACAGGACGGCACCTATCCTGCGGCGGGCAACGTCCACACGGAAATGTACCCCTACACCGACGATTACGCAGAAAACGGTGCCACTCTCTACCAAACGGGGCTCAGCAACCTCGGCGACGGCAGCCCGTCGGTACTGTTCAACTCACCCGATAGAGAGATCATCCGCACCCATATGGAATGGGCACGGGATTACGATATTGACGGTCTCGCCGTGCAACGTTTCTATTCCGCTACCTACCCCATGCGTTCCGACGGCAAAAACACGTTACAGGTCATTCAGGAGGAAGCGGAAGCGACCGGACGCCTCTTTTACGTGATGTACGATTTCTCCTATGCCGCCCGCAACGACCCTGAAACCTTTATCCGCGACGTACAGTTGGATTTCATCTATAACGTGGAGGAAAAAGGGGTCGCGTCCTCTCCGAATTACGGACATGCCGACGGCAGACCCGTGGTGTGTCTGTGGGGCTTGCACGGCGATCCCGCCTCGGAATACTTCTGCGGCACCACCGCCACCACCCTCATTGATTGGTTCCACTCCCGCGGGTACTACGTCATCGGCGGCTCGCCCGACAACCAATACGATAAAGCGACCGGCGAATACATAGAACCCTTCACCAAACTGGATATGCTCTCGCTGTGGACTCCCGGCCGTTACAACATGAACAATATGGAAACGTGGCTGAAACAGCACGTAGAGATCGACCTCGCTTTCTGCGAACAATACGGCATCGACTATCAGCCCGTGCTGTATTCGGGCTTCGGTTGGACGAATATGGGCAACAACGGCTACGTCAACCACTACCCCCGCTACGCCGGCGAGTTCTTGTGGAAACAAGCCTACATATTGGAACGTGACTACGACATTGACAGCGTTTACTTTGCCATGTGGGATGAATACGATGAAGGCACCGCCATTATGAAAGCGGCGACCGACTACTTTGAGATCCCCACCGACCAATATTTCCTCACCTATGCGGCGGACGGCTGGTGGCTGTCGAACGACTTTTATCTGCGTGCGGCAGGCGCGGTCGTCGATATGGTGCAAGGTAAGACCGCCTTACGTGAGAACATTGACATTCCCCATTCCGAAGGCCCCGTCTACTGGCGCAACAGTTTTGAATCCCGCGAGACCACCTATACCGTCGACGGCGGTGTCACCACGTCTTCCACCGTGGGACAACTAGACGTGTGCCTGAACAACCCCGCATGGCTCAACAAAACGGCGTTCAGTTCCCAAACGGTCGCGATCACCTCTTCCTACGCGAAAAGCGGGGAATTTTCCTTCCGCTTCAGCGGCACCGCATCGAGCGGCGTACAAGCGGTGTATAAGATCGCCGACACCCGCATCACCGCCTCGGCACCGCTCGCATTGTCCTATTCCCTGTATGCGGCAAGCGAAAGCGGTCGCGACGTGTACGTCGATCTTATCTTTGACGACGGCACCCGTCTCAGCGACGTCAACGTCGATACGGTCGCCACCCGCGGCACCGTGGGCGAATGGACGGATGTCACCCTCACGCTCGGCCCCACCGCCGACCCAAAGGCCGTGGTCGGTGTTGCCGTCGGTTATCGCGGTACCGATGCATTTGTGGACGCGTACATCGACGATATCGTGTTACAGCACAGCGAGGACGCCCACGTGTGGAACAACGGTAAAGTGCGCGGCGACGAGATCACCTACACCTGTCAAAACGCCGCATGCGACGCCACCGTAACGGAATATTACGTTCACGACCCCGCCCACGCCACCGAATACCGCGACCGCATTGAACCCGAAGCAGGCAAGGTCGGCTATGCGGCAGGCACGTGGTGTACCGTATGTGAGACGTACGTCGAAGGCGGCGAAGAACTCCCCGCTTTGATTCTGTGGGGTGACGTCAACGGCAACGGCACCGTCAACTCCACCGATGCCCGTCTTACCCTGCAATACGCGGTCGGAAAGATACTTCCCACCGCCATCGACCTCACTGCCGCCGACGTGGATCAAAACGGCAAGGTCAACTCCACCGACGCCCGTCTGATCCTGCAATATACCGTACGAAAAATGGAAACCCTGCCTGTGAGTTAAAAGGAGATAACGGTATGATCATTCGTCCCGCAACGCTTTCCGACATGGAAAGCATTCTTGCCATCTACGAAACCGCACGGCAATTTATGCGTGAGAACGGCAATCACGCCCAGTGGACGGGCGGCTATCCATCCGCCGCGCTGGTCACGCAAGATATTCGTGACGGTCACAGTTTCGTGTGCGAAGAAGACGGTGCGCTTCTCGGCGTGTTCTGTTTCTTCGACGGTCCCGACCCTACCTACGCGTATATTGAAGGATCCTGGCTGAATGACCGTCCCTACGGCGTGATACACCGCATTGCCGTTACCGCACACCGCCGCGGCGTTGCGGCCGCTTGCTATGACTGGGCGCTCACCCGTTGCAAGGACCTGCGCATCGATACCCACGCCGATAACAAGCCGATGCAACGTTCCCTGCAAAAATACGGTTTCGCCCCTTGCGGCACCATTTATCTCGCAAACGGCGACCCGCGCATCGCGTATCACAAAGCGACCGTATAAACCGTTAAGGCAGCATTGCACAAACAAAAGAAGAACACTCGGGCTCCTCTTGTCGGGGGATCCCGTCCGAACACCGTTCGAATTGAAAAGCACCCCATCTCCTGCCTCGCCCCTTGGGGAGAGGTGGCGCGCGAAGCGCGACGGAGAGGGGTGCTTGTGTTCATTCTCCCCAAATGCTCTTAATGCAACATCCCCTTTTCCGTCACAAATTCTTAACAAAATTGTAACAAATATGAACATATTAATTGACACTTATTTTAAATTGTGCTATACTCCCCTTGTGAGGAAATTGACAAATATCGCCATTTTCCTCGCCATACAATGCTATGAAACAGTCCGTATGACGGTTTTGTAGTTATACCTTAGGACAAAGGAGAAGTGTTATGTTCTGTGAAAACTGTGGGAAGCAACTTCCCGACGATTCCGCTTTTTGCGACAATTGCGGAATGCAAATGGCCCCTGTCGCGCCCGTTGCTCCCGCGCAACCCGTTCCCGAAAAGCAACCGTTTGTGCTGACGAAACAGCACAAGATCATCGGCCTTGCCGTTATCGGTGTCGTCATCCTCGCGATCATCATTGCGATCATCGTCGGTATTGCGGGCAAAACCATCAAGCTCAAGAAATACGTCACCGTCACGACCGAAGGCTATAACGGCTACGCCAGCATCGATTACGAAGTGGACTACGCCGCCATCTTCGAAAAGATGACCGGCGAAGACGTCACGAAGTTCGAAGATATGGAAGACTTCGAGTCGCTGAAGAACTCGGCGCAACTTCTTCAAAAGGCCGCGTTGCTTGAGACCGGTCTGGACGTGGAAGTAACCTACCCCGATGGCAAGTCCGGCGACCGCCTTGCCAACGGCGATGTGGTAACCATCGTCCTCACCTTTGACGAGAAAGTGGCAGACCAGTTGGATATCAAGGTCAAAAACGCTACGATCGAACATAAGGTGGAAGGCCTTGCCGACGCAAACGTGTACGACGTTCTCTCCCACTTTGATGTAACCTTTGAAGGTTACGAAGGTAACGGTACCGCCACCATCGTCCCGAAGGATTCTACCGAAACCGTGGGCGGTATTCGCTTTACGACCGATGCCGAGCGTACCCGCGTGGATTATTACGTGAGTTCGGGTGACTACGAAGGTTATTTCTATATGGACATCAGTAACAGCGAAGACCTCGCAAACGGCGACAAAGTGACCCTAATCATCAACGCCGAGGCAGATGAACTCAGCGAATACGGCGTGATCCTCGACGGTTTGACCAAGGAATACACCGTCTCCGGCTTAAAAGATGCCGCTTCGTTTGATCTGCTCGCCAACCACACAGTGGTGTTCTCCGGTGTGGAGGGCGAAGGTAAAGCCGTCCTTTCGGTCAAAGATTCCGAAATCACGGTCGGCGAGATCGTCTTCACCACCAAAGCGGACCGTCCGAATTACGTGTATTGGGAACAGGTCGGCAACTCCTACAACGACGGCTCTTTCTACATTGATTTTGACAAATCGGCGTACGATCTGAAGACGGGTGACGTACTCACCCTCCGTTGCACCAACGATGCCGATTATCTTGCCTCGTACGGCGTTATGCTAACGAACATGAGCAAGGAATACACGGTGAACTCGCTCGGCAAGTATGCGACCGTTCTCGCCGATATCTCGGCGGATTCGATCACCGCACTGACTGCCAAGTACACCGAGGACCTCAAGAACAGAATGTATGAAGATTGGGGCGACGTGGTGCACAACAGTTGGTCCTCCTTCAGCGAGCAGTCCATCGGCGAAGATATGGCACTTTACAAAGCCATCTTTACCACTTCCAAGAATACGGCCAGCAGCGAGCACAACTCCCTGTGGCTGGTGTTCTCCGTAACGCTGGACGACAACTCCATCACCACCCCCACCGTGTACTACTTCTATTATCAGATCCGTAACGTGGTGGTCGGCGCGGACGGCACGGTGGATATGCAGGCGGACTACAGCATCAACAAGTCCTACGGCTACACCGATTACAACAAACTCTACAGCGACCGCATCGATTCCTTCAGCCTGAACATTGAAGTTCTCGAATAATAAAAAACTATATTACGAGGTGTTTATCATGGCATTTTGCAGATTTTGTGGTTCTCAGATCCCCGACGGTACCATCTGTCCCTGTCAGCAGAACGTGGCGCAACCCATCGCGACCCAGGTTGCACCGCAACCGCAACCGCAAGCGCAGTCTGCCGGCGAGCAGGCGGCTGCCATGGCGGCAAAAGCGGGTGCCGCGGCAAAGAATGCGTTTAACGGCTTCATCCCCTACCTCAAAGCGTTCACCAAGGCTCCGGGCGAAACTATTACCGACGCCGTCCTTAACAACCGTTTCTCGATTGCACTCGGTTTCTTCGCCATCAATGCGTTGACGCTGATCATCGCCATTTGGAGCCTTCTCGGTTCGATCGTTTCGCTCGGCACCAAAGCCGGCGGCGCGCTCGGTGTGGAACTCGATGTTAAACTGCCCGTGTTCCGTATGATCTTCGGCGGCATCCTCATGTCGGCAGCAGTCATCGCTCTGTGCGCCGTGACGCTGTTGATCTTCGCGAAGGTCGGTAAGACCGGCCTCACCTTCAAGGGTGCGTTTATTGTGGCGGCATTCCGCTCCTTCTGGCCCTCCGTGCTGATTCTGGGCGGCACGCTCTTCGCTCTCATCGGCGGTGTCTTCGGCATTATCATTGCCGTCCTCACGCTGTCCTTTGCAGTACAGATGATCACCGTCACCGCCATTGGCGATATCAACCTCTTCGGCGGTTGCGCCCCCTCCACCACCGGCAAGACCTTCTTGGTACCGCTTCTGTACGCGGTTGCCTGCAGTGTCGTCGGCATCGTGATCATGATGCTTTTCTCCTGGTGCACCAGCGGTGTGGAGATCGAAGGCGCTACTCTCGGCAACATCTTCGAACTTTTGGATATGCTCAGCTAAGAATCTAACAGCAAAGAACCGCCTCTTTCGAGAGGCGGTTCTTTTGTACACAAAAAATAACGACCGCGTGAAGAGATCTTCACGCGGTCGTTATTTTTTTGTTGTTACAGTACCATACGTCCGTTTTCATCAAACGCGTAGTACCCTTTATCCACAAGTCCGTTCGGCTTGGAAACCAAGAAATGATCGTTATTCTTGACCACCGCGCCGTTTAACTGCACATAGTAGTAATACGCATTCACTTTCACCAAACCGACATAGGACGGGGCATAACCGTCTTCGTAATAGTAACCGTACACCACGCGTGTACCCGTCAGCATTTTCCCGTCGGAATCGAAGTAGTAATACCCCTTGACTTTACCCGTATTGTTCATGTTTGAGATAAACTTGCGTCCCGTCACGCATTTACCGCTGTCCGCTACATAATAGTAGCCGCCTTCGTATTCGATCAAGCCGGCATACGGAACACGCAACCCGTTCTCATAATAGAAACCGTCGGTATGAACGCGATCATCCTCTAACATGCGTCCGTCATCGAAGAAGGTATACGCACGCGCTTTCGGCAGCAGACCGTTCAATTTGGTGATGAAGTAACGACCGGTGGTCACTTTACCGCCGCCGCCGATGTAATACTTCGCACCTTGCCATTCAATAAGGCCCGCATACGGCTCGCTCTTACCCTGGTCATTGTAATAATATCCGGCATATACAGCACGTGCCTGGTTCATTTTACCGTTGTTTAAGAAGTGATAAATACCCTTTTCGATCGGCAAACCGTTGGTGTTGGCCACCGAATGACGTCCTGTCTTCACCGCACCTGTTGCCGTGATGAAGTAGTAGGCATCTTCTACCTTCACCAAGCCGGCATTCTTCACCAACACACCGTCTTCGTAATAGTAGCCGTCAACGATCGTCGCATTGGTCACCTCGACCGTCTTGGTCTCGCCACACACCGTACAGGTATACATTTTTTGACCGGCTACTCCCGCTGCGGGTGCCACCAGAATCACTCCGTCATCCCACATGTGACCAAGTTCGGCAATCACCGTCTGCGGCACCACAATGTTACCGCACGTCGCGCAATGGCTGCCGGCCGTAAGACCGATCTCGGTACAGGTCGGTGCGACATACGGATCCTCCACCACGTTTTCGTGGGTGGTAGCACGTCGGGTCATACACAGATCGCAAAACGCGTCGCATGCCGCCGTCCACTCATGCTCGTCAAAGCAGGGCGAATTGTACGAGAAGATGGCATTCGTGTATGCCGTATTGAACGATTTCACGTCCACCGCCATCGCATCGGATGCCGAACCGACGTAATGCACGGTGGTCAACACATCACACAGATAGAAGGCGTTCTTATTGATCGTTTTGGTGTTCTTGGTGATGTACACCGTTGTCAACCCCGTCGCACCGCGGAATGCTTGCGCGGGAATCTGTGTCACCGTCTTGCCGATGTATACCGTGGTCAACGCGGTGCAGCCGTTAAACGCAGGATAAGCACTCACACCCATTGTCGTGCAGTTTGCGGCATAATAATACACCTTTTCCAAACCGATACAATCTTTAAATGCGTTTTGACCGATACTTGTCACACCGACCGGAATGGTCACCGTCGTCATGTCCTTACAGTTGCGGAACGCATCTTTGGCGATCTCCGTCACGGGATACCCATCCAACGTTGCGGGGATATTCACCTCGCCGCGTACCGTCGCATCCACCTTATTAATGGTAACCTTTCCCTCGGTCACCGTATAGGTAAAGGCGTTCGCGTTACAATCCGCACCGCACACATCACAAACGGAATCGTAAGCATCGGTATACGCGTGACCGATGGCGGGTACGGTCTCCTGCGCCGTCAGCACTTCACCGCACACACCGCAATGCGCACCCGCCGTAAGGCCGTCTTCGGTACAGGTCGGTGCCACCGCTTCGTCGGTCACTTCGGTGTGACCGAGAGCGGGCACGGTCTCCTGCGCCGTCAGCA
>CAZESL010000040.1:0-19548 GCA_964515215.1 uncultured Eubacteriales bacterium | reverse complement strand
AAGAGGATCGCGCGGAAATGACCCTTGCGGGGCAGAATGCCTCGCTTGCCGATGCCACGTGGCACTACACCATCTGTACTCACGAGACCACCGAAGTACAGGGGTACGTCGCCCCCCCGGTGCAACGAAGAAGGGTACACGGGCGACACCGTGTGTGCCGAATGCGGTGAGACGGTGTCGGTGGGTTCGGTACTTGCGCCGGCTCACACCTACACCGATGTGAACGACAATATTTGTGATGTGTGCGGCGAGGATCTGTCGTTGCCGTATTACGTATATACCGTCACCGACGGCAAAGCCACCATTACCGACATGGACACGGCGGTCAGCGGCGATGTGGTCATACCCGCCACGCTCGGCGGCTATCCCGTGGCGGCGATCGGCAACAATGCCTTCCGTGATTGCAAAAATATTACGAGCATCACGATCCCCGAAAGTGTCACGACCATCGGAAACTATGCGTTCCGCGACTGCACGTCGCTTCAGACGGTGTATTACAACGCAGTGAAGTGTACCTCGGCAGGCGTGAACGCGTATCCCGTGTTTTACGGTTGTACAGCGCTTACCACCGCCTATATCGGCAAGAGTGCGGTGGAGGTGGCACCGCGTCTGTTCCGCGCTGCGACAGCCCTCACCACGGTGTATCTTACCAAGAACACAAAAACGATCGGTGCCAACGCGTTCTATCAATGCGAGGCACTGACGGATGTGTACTTTGTCGGTTCGGCGGGCAGTTTTGCCAACGTGGACATAAAGTCGTATAACACGCCGCTTACCAATGCCGCCATCAGTTATAACGCCCCGTGTTTCGACGGACACGAGTGGACAGCGGAGTGTGACAGCCTGTGTGACTTCTGCGGTACGGTGCGGACGACGACGCACGATAACGTTGTGAACGATGCAGCGGTCGTGCCGACTTGCGTTGAAACGGGTCTTACGGCGGGCAGTCACTGTGAGACGTGCGGTAACGTTATTGTGAAGCAGAGCGTAGTTTCCGCACTCGGTCACACATGGGATGCGGGCGAAGTGGTAAAACAGCCTACGGCAGGCGAAAACGGCACCAAAATGTATACCTGCGCGACCTGCGGTGACACCAAAACGGTGGAGTTGACCTTAGCGGAGATCCGTGACGGTTACTATTACTACAACGGTGCGCTGAAGCCGGGCGCGGGCTTGGTGAAAGTGGAGGATGCCTATTACTTCATCACTTCCTCCGCGGCGGTGAAGACGGGGCGCTATACCGTATCCGACACGGGAGATACCGGATTGCAAAAGGGTGCGTACTACTTCTTTGCCGACGGTAAAATGAACCTTACGTGCGGTGTGTACGAAGGTAAGTATTACAACGATCAGGGCATCGGTGAAGCGTATGCCGGCTTGGTCGAAGTGAATGGCTCGAAGTATTACGTCGGCAGCGGCGGTAACGTGACCACGGGACGGTATTTTGTTACCAAACTGAACGGGCTGTTGCCGAAGAAACGTGCATACACCTTCTTTGACGACGGACGGATGTTGGAAGACACTCGCGTGCATACCGACGGCTACTACTACGAAAGCGGCCTGCGCGTGCCGTATGCCGGTTTGATCGAATATGAAGGCAGCTACTATTACGTAGCAGACAACGGCCAATACGTGACCGGACGGAAGTTTATCTCCAACCTGAACAATACGGGGAAGGTCAAGGGCTATTACTACTTTGATGCCAACGGCAAGATGCTGACGGGTAAGCGCGTGGTGTACGGCTATTACTACGAAGAGGGTTATGCGCCGTCCTACGTCGGTCTGGTCAAGGTGAATGCGTATTACTACTACGTGCAGTTGAACGGTGCGGTGGTGAAAAACAACAGCCGCTTCTTCGTTTCTAAGACGAACGGACTGATGGACAAAGGATACTACGCCTTTGATGCCAACGGACGCCTTACCGGCGCGGTAGCGTAAAGCATAAATCCAAATCGGCCAAGTGTCCGAAAGGGCACTTGGCCGATCGTGTTTATTTCGGGGTAGACACGGGAAAGATTTTGTGGTATCCTTTTGAAAAAGGAGGTGACGGTATGGAGGTCAAACGCTTGACGGCAGAAAAACAGTTGGATGCCGACGTGGGATTTCGCTTTCGACGGGTGTTGCTCACCACCGAGAGTTCCAAACTGCACTGCCACGAATACTACGAACTGTTTTTGACCCTTTCCGACGGTATCCGTCACCAAATTAACGGGCGGGAGGAACGGTTGCCGCGCGGAGCGTTGCTCTTTATTCGCCGTGACGATTGCCACCACTATCCCGATTTTTTACAGACGGCGCAATCCTTTATCAATCTCTCGTTTTCCGAGGAGATATTGACCCAATTGTTCACCTTTTTGTCGGCAGGATTCGGCGGCGAACGATTGCTCACGGCACCCTTCCCGCCGCAGGTCATGCTGGGGGAGAAGGACATCGCCTGGGTGACCGAAAAGTTGGACGAGTTGAATACCGCCGACCGTTACGATACTGCCGAGCGGCAATATCGGGCGCGTATGTTGCTTTTGAAGATGTTTACGCGCTACTTTGCCGCCTTTCGGGCGGAGGAGAGCGCCCTGCCGTCCTGGCTTGCCGCACTCGACCGCGAGATGCGGCATTTGGAGCATTTCTCGCAAGGGGTGGAACATATGGTGCACCTGTCGGGCAAAAGCCGTGAGCATCTGTGCCGTTCGCTCAAAAAGCATTTCGGCAAGTCCATTTCGGAATATTTAAACGATCTGCGGCTGAATTATCTTGCCAATTCGCTCGTGACCACCAATCTGCCGATCATCGATCTGTGCTATGCCTGCGGGTTTGAGAATACCTCGTGGGCGTATACGCTGTTTAAACGCAAATACGGCACCTCACCCGCGAAGTTTCGAAAGAACAGGTGAATTGAAATGCGGTAAAAAGTACCAGCCGACAGAGAAAGGGCTTGCTGCCTGCGTTACGCAGACAGCAAGCCCTTTTGGCTTAAGATCATCTGGCTTTTGAAGGTGTTCCTTTGCGGTATCAAGTTTTACGTCACAGGTGTCAGACTACCGGCGGAGCTGGCTTTGTATTTGCCTGCCGGAAGTAGACCGTTGCTTTTTGCGGCGGAGACAGTGACGGTTTTGTTTACCGCGAGTTCGCCGTTTGGACCGCTCACGTAGTAATAATAATCGCCTACCTGTACGACACCGGAATAATGCGGCGCCATACCGTCTGCACCGAAGTAACGTTTATTACGCACAACATTGAACAACATTTGCCCGTTTTGTCCGAAATAGTAGCGGCCGTTTTTTACTTTTCCGGTGTTGTTCGGGTTTGCCACGATCTGTATACGGCTGGTTACGTACTTACCGCCGTCGGTCACATAGTAGTAGTTACCTTCGTATTCGATCAAACCTGCGTACGGCACGCGGATACCTTCTTCATAATAGTATCCGTCTTTGGAATAAATGCAGGTATTTTCTAACATGCGACCGTCGTCAAAGAAGGTGTAGGCGCGTTTTTCGGATAGCAGGCCGTTCAGCTTCGAGATGAAGTAGCGTCCCGTGGTCACGTTACCACCGCTGCCGATGTAATACTTCGAGCCATTCACTTCAACCAAGCCGGCATACGCCTCGCCGAGGCCCTGATCGTTGTAATACTTGCCTTCGTACACACCGCGCGTAAAGTTCATTTTTCCGTCTTCAAAGAAGTAGTAGATACCCTTTGCAATACCGGTGCTTCCTGTTTTTGTGACCGCATAACGCCCGGTTTTTACCGCACCGGTGGAAGTGATGAAGTAATAGGCATCTTCTACTTTTATCAAACCAGCATTCGGCGTCAACACATCATCGATATAATAGTAGCCGTCGATGATTGCTGCGGTGGTGACAACTACGGTTTTGGTTGCGTCACAAACCGTGCAGGTATAGATTTTTTCACCGTCGGTGTCAGCAGTCGGTTGCTTTGTCACCGTGCCATCATCCCACCGATGACCCAGCGCGGGAATGGTGTTTTGTTTGACTACCACGTTGTTACAAACCACGCAGTGGCTACCTTCCGAGAAACCGACTGCGGTACACGTGGGGGCTACTGCTTTGTCGGTCAGAATGGCAATATGGGTGGTTGTGCGTCTCTTACTGCAGAAGTCGCAAAGAGTATCGCAAACAGCATCCCACATATGTTCGTCGAAGCAGGCGGTGTTGTAGGAGAAGGAGGCAGAAGTCAACGCCGTGTTATACGATTTGATATCTGTCGCCTTGAAATCGGTTGCTTTTCCGACGTAGTACACGTCGGAAAGACTTTCGCACTGATAGAACGCATTGGCACCAATCAACTTTGTGGTTTTAGTAAGATATACCTTGGTGAGTGCTGCCGCGCTGCGGAACAGACGCGGCGGAAGGGATTGCACATTCTTTCCGATGTATACAGTAGTAAGTGCCGAACACCCATGGAATACAGGATAGGCATTGGTACCTGCAGAGATACAGGCGGTGGCGTTATAATGCACCGTAGTGAGCGCCGTGCAGTCCTTAAAGGCATAGTTACCGATGGAGATAATACTTTCGGGGATGGTTAATTCGGTGATGTTGCGGCAGTTACGCAACGCATTTTCGCCAATGGCAGTTACAGGGGATCCGTTGATGGCAGAGGGGAGGATCACGGCTCCGACGGCAGAGGAGGCGGCCACGTCTGTGAGGGTGACTTCGCCGTTTTCCACTGTGTAGGTGTAGGTGCTGACGATCGTATCTTCACCGCACACATCACACACATTGTCACTACCTGGACTGTGTCCTGTCGCCGGAATCGCTTCGCCTGTTTGCAGAACTTCCCCGCACAGGATGCACATCGTGTCTCCGCTGTAACCGTCTTCTGCACAGGTCGCAGATACTTGGTTTACGACGGCCGCTTGAGCATGGAAGCAAATATCTTTGATCCCATAGTGCCAAACGGCATTCGCAAATGTGTTGTTGCCGGTGCCGATCGTTATGGCAGTGCGATCACTCTCGCTACCTGCGAAATATACCTGCAACGTATCACTGCACTGGAAAAACGCGTAATTTGCGATTGAAGTCACTCCTTGCGGAATCTTGATCGAGGTGAGGGCGGTGCACTGATAGAAGGTGTTTTGAGCTATAGAGGTTAGTGCATCGGGAAGTACGATGGCTTTCAGCGAGGTGCAACCGCGGAACGCACCGCCAGCAATGTTTGTTACACTTGCGGGAATGTTGAACGCAGTGAGCGATCTACAATTGCGGAAAGCTTGTGCACCGATGCTGGCGATACCGTTCGGAACGGTTACCGTTTTCAGTGCTATACAGTTGTAGAAGGTATAGGAACTGATGGCGGTAAGGGTGCTTGGGAGGGTCGCTTCAGTCAACAGGGGGCAATCAGAAAACACATAGCCGCCCATGGTCGTGACCCCTTCGGGAATGGTGACCGACGTGAGTTTGGAGCAACCGCTGAATGCGTAGGCATCGATACGGGTCACGGGATATGCGCCGATCATGGCGGGAATCACGACAGCGCCGCTTATTGAGGGATCGGCGGCAAGGATGGTGACTTGATTGTTGGAGATCCTGTAGGTGAATCCGGTAATTTCGACTTCTTTACACACGCGGCAAACACCGTCGTCGCCGTATTCGTGACCTAAGGCCGAGAGGGTTTCGCTTGCGGTGGTGACCGCACCGCACACGGTGCAGTTTTTCCATTCGGCATATCCGTCTTCGGTGCAGGTGGGCGCTTTAGTCGGCAGCCAATCGCTTTCAAGATGAGCACCGACGTTGAAATTTTCACCGCAATCGTCACAGACCATCCAGTGGATGGTGTTGTCGGAACCGTAATCTTCGGTAGACATGTAGTGAATGTGTTCGCCGGACTCCTCTTCCGGATGCAACGCGATCGCAACTACGTTGTCGTGCGTGTGTTGATCTTCTTCCAGTGTGTTGATCTTTAGGAAATAGTACTTGTGATCCTCTCCGCCAAAGTCAATAGATGTTTTGTCAATGGAATAGCGGTATACGTAATCGGATTCGTTGGTCAGTATACCGATGTTTTTCATATCCAGAATAATGCCGTCTTCACTGTTGATGTGGAGATTGATACCGACGTTGGCAGGGATGGGGGAGAGGTTCTTTACGGTTGCGGTCACCACTACGTTGTTGCCGATTACGTACTGTTCTACCTCTAAACGCACGTCCACACGTCCGGCGGTCGTTTCAATCATGTTGTCGGAGGTGTCCCATTCGTTTTCGGCACAGACATATACCTGAAGCAGTGTCGGTGCGGTCAAAGACGAGAGAGCCAACGATGTTTGTACATCGACGGTTTCACCAACACCGATCAAACAGGTGAGGGTCTGGTCGAGATAGACGGTGCCTTGGTTGTCTTCTACGCGAACGGTGAGTTTTTGCAAAGCGGTTTGACCGTTGTTAGTCACATTGAGAGACAACGGATATGTACCGTTTTCCTCGGCTGTTTCGTCGATATCCACATAGTTCAGCACGGTGCTTTCTTGAGGACGAACGTTGGCATACACCAACGAAACGCCTTCGTCCAACTCACCGATGGATGCGGTGAGAACAAAATTCCACGAACCATCGTCGGTCAGATCGGCATCAAAGTATTGCACCGTAAAGTCCGGCTCGAAAACGGAGATCGGCTCGCTCCAACCGGTGGCATTTTGGATGGAAGCGCAAATAACCGAACGACCGTCTGCTGTAACACCAAGCCATGCAATGGCGTTGGTACTGCCGTTGCTTACCATGCGATAGGAGGACATGATTGCTTGCGAAGATCCGCTTTGAATGGTGTTCAGAGCGGCGGTTGCCGCGTCATAGCATGCAAGTGTACCCTCGCTCACCCAATAAAAACAACCGTTGTTAAAACTTAGACCTTCGCCGACGGTGCCTTCCGCTGCGAGCGGTTGGGCAGCAGATTTTACAATGCGATAGACATTGTTGTTGCCATCGGCAGAATTGGCGGTATAGACGACTTCTAATTTTCCGTTTACATAGCCTGCGGCGATCTCGGAAACAAATTCATCGGTTTCCAGTAATTTCTTGCTGGAACCCCACGACGTTCCGTTGAAAGTACGAGAGTAGAAGGTGTAGGTTCCCGTTTCGCCGGTGGCATCGTTTTCACTGTTGGCCACCCACACGACAGAGACGTTTTCGCCGTTTACCGCCACCTGCGGATACATATCCAGTATGCTGTCGCTCCGTATGTACCGTTGTTCAAAACTGCCGGTCGTCTTGTTCCATTTGGCGTAACTGATGTCAACATGGGAGGACATCTCATTGAGCAATTGTTCCGCATCCTCGGCCTCCAGTTGGGTTCGAATCTTTTGCCACACCACGTAAAGTTCGTTGTCGGCCACAAGATATTCTGCGTAAAGGTCCGAGGAGTTGCCGCTTGCAACGGCTAGGGGTTCGGCCCACGTGTCGGTGTCTTTGTCATAGACGGAATACATCAACATCACGTTGTTTCCCGCGGTACGGTCGGCCTTGTCCGTGTGGAAGAACAGGAAGTATTGTCCGTCCAGTTCGACCAATTCCGGCAAGGAGTTCGGCATAATATAGTCTTGCAGACTGCGAATACTTTCAGGGTTGTCTGCCAGCGCGAACAGCGAGGATGGATAACCGTTCCATTCCGATGTGTTATCGTTGTAGTCGCGGGGCGCGAACTCGAAGGTGGCTTCATTGTCGCGCATGAGTTGACGCAGGGAATACGCAGCGGGCGATTCTTCCTGACCCCACAGAGGAATGGTTTTTTTGCCTATCGTATATTTCCAATCGATCACAAAGAGAAGGTAAGCACGCAGACTGGCTTCAAAGACCGCCTCGCCGGTGCACTTGGGAAAAACGGTGACAGATAGGCCGGCCGAGCCTTCGACACCGACGGTGGCGATACCGGAAACACCGAGACCGCCGCCCAGCGCGATCGAACCTTCGATTTTCAAAGCACCGTCATAGATCCAGTCTTCTTCGGTGAAATCATATCCCAACCCGAATTGTACGTCTACCTGCACCTTGCCGGTGAGATCCAAATAGAGAGGTACCGGACCTACCAAAAATTGCTTGGTCAGTTTCGAAGTGTTACTACCTTGAATAATCACGCCGCCGGAGCTCTTAATAGTGTTGCCGTTTTTGTCTTGCGTGATTTCTAAGTAGCCGACGGCTTGTACTTCGGGGTTTAAGAGTTCCTTCTCGAGTGTGACGTGTCCGACCTTGGCGCCTTTCTTGTATTTATCGAACATTTTTTTCATAGCGTCTTTGGACTCCTGCGCATTTTCAAGATCGGATTTAAACGTATGCCAGGAGAACTCTTTTTCTATGAAATCATAGGACACGATACCGATGGTGCCTTTCCAAACGGTGGTGCCGTCATCCTTGACCTCTTTTTTGATCTCTACGGGAAGAGAACTGATTTTCAACTCATAACTGCCGGGGAAAATGGAAGAGACTTTCGAATCGTTCGTTTCGCCTTTCTTGTCCTCGCTGAGTTGAAGATCCGTAATGTTTTCAAGGCCACCCGCGGCGCTGTCTCCTTGGTCGTTTGTTGGTACGGGATCCACACGAATGTTCAAAACGATCGGAGTGGATTCGACACCATCGTTTGCAATCAATTTTAATTTGACCGATTGATTCGGTGCAAAATCTTTTCCGGGAGTGAGTGTGAAATTGCCGTTAGTGCTGACGAGAGTCTTTTGATAGTTGTCTTGATAGATCACAAACTGACCGGCACCGTGATTGCCCCAGTTGGCCTTTGCCGACAGTTTCAGTTGGGTTGTATCATTTTGCACAAACCGTTGTGCTTGGTAGCGCAGATCATGCAAGTTAGATGTGTTGGACGCCATGGTAACGTACGGCTTGCCGTCTTGAGGGTCACTTTCCAACAAAGCCGCTTTGAAGGATCCGGCTTGCAGATCGTAGTACAGGACAGTGTCGCGGTAACCGTTGGCACGGACGGTTACTTCTTTTTTTCCGTATGGACCGCTGTACACGATTTCACCTTTTTGATCAGTTGCGTACGCGGTATCGTCGATGGTGACGGAGGCACCGACAATCGGCTGAGATGTTTCATCGGAAACCACGATGTGGTGTGCGTTTTTGTTGACAAAATAATCCTGTAGCACGTATATATCGTCCATGTCGATGCTACTGATGCGAATGGCATAGCGGAACATATCCTCCATGGCGATGGAGGCGAACTGTCCGTGTTCGCCGCTACCGCCGTGTACCCAGTTGAATTCCCATGTGAGGCCCGAAGCAATCACGCGCCCTCTTCCCAAGGGATATTCAACCAATGTAGGACGGTCGGTATCGCTTTCGCGCAGAATGATTTTGGCTCCTGCAGGCAGGGAGGAGACATCAAACGAGACGTGGCTACACCAGTTTTCATACAAGTGTTGGTCTTTAAGTACGACGTTGTCGGTCAAACTGCCGCTGACAATGGGGTGGGTACTGTCCACGACGTAGTTGTTGTGCACGTAGTGTGTCTTTTTGCTGACATCACCCGGCAGTTTCTCGATGAGAGTACCGTCAGCCCAACCGGCATCACAAGCACCGAATACAATGACACCGCCGATGCTGGCAAACAACTCCATATACTCTTTGAATTCGGCGTAGCTGTTGTAGGTGGAGAACGGTTGGTCGTTTGCAAATACGATCACGCCGTAACGCGAAAGATCCACCGACAAAAATTGCCCCGTGGTAACTTTGTCGTACTGCGTGATGCTGCCCAATACTTCCTGATTTGCGGTGGAATCCCACGGTAGGACGTCTTCTACCAGTAACACGCGTGGGGTGGTGTTGGCATTTCGCAAGGAATAGGTGGAGGGCTGTTCCAAAAACACGTTTTGGGCTTCATACCCTTCCGGGACTTGACTGCTGGATAGTACGCTTTCCGCGTGTACTGTGAGTCCTTGCGGCATTATGAGTGTGAAAGGTATGGCGCTCACGCAAATGAGCAGTGCCATAATAAAGGATAGCGCTCTTTTACATGTAGGCATGGGGACCCTCCTGAAAATAGAAATGTATGTTTTTGTATTAGTAAAACCGGGCAACCCGTCTCGAAGTAAATTGACCTCGAGACGGGTTGGGGTTCAAAGCAAACAAAAAAGCCAGAAAAGCGCACAAAGTAAGAACAAAATCCATGGGAGTGCCTGCATACTGCGGTAGGTCGGATAATACAGTGATACGGCGGGGAAACGGCGGAGATAGATGATGTCGATCGTGTCGTTTGCGGCAAATTCAATCTCGGGTGTGTTGTTTAACAACTTGCCGCGATGCCTAACTCCTGCTTTATCGATATATTCATACGGATAGTTGAATGCTGTCCGTTTGGCGCGTGTATGGTCGAAATATTTTTCTTCGGCTTCAACCGCTAAGATTGTGCCCTTCGTGAGTTGTCCGTTGTACGCAAACAAAAGACGACCGAGGATCGCCAGTATGTAAACCAGTGTGATAACTACGGCGATCGCGAATAACAATATCGTTTCTATCAGCATGTATACCTCTCCCAAACAGTCTTACGCCAACGTGACCTTCAGGGTGATGATCTCAAAGTTCTTCACCGGCAGTTTCACGGTGTTGTTTTCCACCGCGAGGTCGTAGAGCGTGTTTTCCATCAGATCCGTCACCGCGACCGCTTTCACGGGTACGCCGAAGGTGACGGTGGGGGCCGTCTTGCAATCGAAGGTGTCGTGCAGGCGGACGAGGATATCGTCGCTGTCTTCGCACTGTTTCACCGTGTCGATGATTATGTTGTCGAGATCGGTCGAAACCAGCGAGAAGGTGTCCGCCAAACGGCCGTCCGCATTGGGCGCGACCGCCACGGCGGAAAGCGGCTGATTGAAGCTGTACGCTTCACGCACGGTGCCGCCCGCGCGGAAATCGCCCTCGTGCGGGAAGATGGCAAAGGCAAAGGTGTGCTCGCCCACGTCCGCCTGCGTGTTCGGGTATACGCCGCTCTTCAGTACGGTGAGTTTCATGGTGCTGCCCTCGGTATTGAAACCGTATTTGCAGTCGTTTAAGATACTGACACCGTAGTTGAATTCCGACAGATCCATCCACTTTTGCGCGCACACTTCGAATTTGGCTTCGTCCCAACTGGTGTTTTCGTGGGTCGGGCGTTCCACACTGCCGAACTGAATGTCGTACCGTGCGGTGGTGGCGTTGATATCGGTCGGGAACGCGATCTTCAGGATCTGCTGTTTCTCCTCCCAGTGGATGTCGTGTTCGGCATCCACGCGGGCAATGGAATCGTACAGATAGAGTCGCTGTTCGATCGTGGAGTTGTGATAGGTGCGGCAGATCTTAAAGCCCTTGCGACAGCCCTCGTCGATGGGGGTGATCTCCGCGTTGCCGTCCAGTACGGTGCACTTGGACTTGTGGTATTCCGCAAGCTCCCAGTTGTCGTACACGCGGGGCATATCCTCGAACACCTGCCACTCGTTGGCGGGCGCGTGTTCAAAGAACACCTGACGGTCACAGCGCTTGTCGATGAGTTTCACGATGCGACCCGCGTCGTCGAGTTCCATGCGGAAGAAGTCGTTTTCGGCGGTGAGACCTTGCACTGTTACACGGCTTTCGACTTTCGGCTGTACCACCGCCCAGCCTTCGGCGGGAATTTCGTCCGTCTCGTACCACTTGCCGTCCACCGTCACGGTGCCGCGGCGGGCAAAGCCGAGCGAGTTGTACACCAGCAAACCGCCCGCAGTCTTCACGTTTTCGGCGATGGCACCGAGCGAGTCGGCAAGCAGACCGTCCGCCTTCGCGAGCAGGCCTTCGTACTGCGCCCAACTGTCGTCGTACACCTCTTGAATGGAGGAACCGGGAATGATATCGTGGAACTGGTTCAAGAGTACCGTATCCCACAAGCCGTACAGCACTTCCTTACTGTAGGTCTTTCCGAGCAGAGCCGCGGCCGCTGTCTCGGCGGCTTCGGTCTTTTGCAACATCATTTCGGAGAGGCGGTTGTATCGCTTGTTTTTGGCGACCGAGGTATAGGTGCCGCGGTGGAATTCGAGGTACAATTCACCCACCCAACGCGGGGTACGTCCGATCTCGCGGCAACCTTCGGCAAAGTTCTTTTCGGTCATTTCCAAATGCTCTGCCAGGGTGCTCATACGCGTCTTCGGCAGGGCGGGCAGTCCGTATGCCATACGGCGTTGCATTTCGAGCATGTGCTCGGTCGGGCCGCCGCCGCCGTCGCCGTGGCCGTAAGAGGTCATTACGACGTTGTTGTAGTCCTTCTGCTGATACCGTTGCCACGAACCCATCACCTGAGTCGGCGTGAGCATACCCACGTAGGTGCAGGGGTTGTGGAACCCGCTGTCACCGGCGTAATCGCGGGTGGTGATAAAGTCGGTCAGCATTTCGGTGCCGTCCAGACCGCGCCACATAAAGGTGTCGTAGGGAATGAGGTTGGTGTCGTTCCAACTGATCTTCGACGTGATGAAATGCTCCACACCGCTCTTTTTGAGGATCTGCGGCATGGCGGCGGAGTAACCGAACACGTCGGGCAGCCACAGCACGCGGCTGTCCACGTCAAATTCCTGTTTCATAAAGCGCTTGCCGTGCAGGATCTGGCGCACCATGCTCTCGCCGTTGATGAGGTTGCAGTCGGCTTCGAGCCACATCGCACCTTCGATCTCAAAACGGCCTTCCCGCACCTTTTCCAAAATACGCTCGTACAGTTCGGGGTTGTCCTCTTTCACAAACCGGAACAACTGCGGTTGCGACATCATGAACTTGTATTCGGGATACCGATCCATCAGTTGCAGTGCGGTGGTGAAACTGCGCTGTGCCTTTTCGCGGGTCTGCGCCAGCGTCCACAACCACGCCACGTCGATATGGGTGTGACCGATACAGTTGCAGATGACGTTGCTTTTGCCGCACAGTTCTTCATAGTAGTGCTTTTTGAGGTAAGCGTTCGCGGCTTCCAGTTTTTCGTAGTATTCCGCCGTGTGCGGATAGTTCATGTCGAGCATACAACACGTGTGCTCAAGCACTTTGGTCGCGGTCACTTTTTCGTATGTATTGTGCGGAATGAGATTGATCCCCATATACGGCACGTACATATCGTAGTACATGGAGTAGATCCGCTCGTCCAGATATTCGATGCGGAACTTCACTTCGGTAGCGTCGTGGATCATACCCACATAGTAGTACACGTGCACCTCGTACTCGGTGGCGGGTTCCAGATCCACCGACAGGTGGTTGGTGTCCAGCGCGTGAGTGAACTTGCCGTTCACGTACACCATACTCTGCGGGTTCAGAGTGTTGCCGTGGTTGTCAAACCCCGTGGAAAGGATCAACTGCACGCGGCTTTGTTCCCGCGCGGCGGGTGTGGTGAATTTCACACGGAACCAGAAGTGGCCGTCGTATCCCGCGATGCGGGTGCCCTTCGGGAACGGTTGCCAACCGTCGGCGGGTAACGTGTTGTCGGTCTTGTAGCCGCACGGCTGATATTCCACGCCGTCCAGTTCACAGACGGGAATGTGTGCGTGCCGACCGATCTTGTCAACCGTCGTTTGAATTTGGTCCATAACGTTTCTCATTACGTATCCCCCTTTATTGACAGTGTTGCAGGAAACGTGTCCGTACAGCCACATTATACGAAAAAGGGGCGAAAATTTCTTTGCCTTGTGTGACAAAAAGTTTCACTTATGTGATATTTTCCGCTTTTTCTATCAGATATTCGAGCAGGGCCTTTTCTCCGCGAAAAAGGCGGCGCAATATCTCGCCGCCTGCGGGGAGCGGCAGATCGGGGGCGGCGTCCGTTTGCCGCACATACGGCGGCGTGCTGTCTTCAAAGGTGACGGCACGGGAACGCACGTCTGCCCACAGCAGACCGCCCGCGAGCATCGCCGCACATAAGGTCAGCACCAAGGTGTAAAAAAATGCTTTCACGCGTGTTACCTCGCACCCCACATCGCCGCCAGCGTCTGTCCGAGCAGGCGAGCGGCGTAGGTGGCTTCTTCCAACGTATTTCCTTCGCTCCCCACTTCTACGAGCAGTGAGCCGCTCGTGAGATATTGGTTGTACCGTGCCGCCGTGAGGGAGAGCGGACGGGCCAGGCGGTCGTACTGCGCGGTAAGTGCCTCTTGCAGTTTTGTGGCAAAGGAGAGATTGTCTTTCCAATTTTTGTGCGGCAGTTCGTCGGTGGAAAGCACACCGCACACCACCATCAGTTGCGCCGCCTTTTTGCCGTCCACCGTCACGGTGGGCTTTAACATATCGGTCTCGTTTACCATCAACCCGTCGCGGTGAAGGTCAATGGTGACCTTGATGCTCGGATACTGTGCTAAAAGTTTCTTTACGGTGACTTCCGAGCGTTCGTACGCGCCGCGATAGTGTGGGTGATCGTGCACGGTGGTATCGTGGATCACCGCGATGCCTGCCGCGAGAAGCGCGGCTTCCAGAGCGTCTCCCGCCGCCGTTACCGTATCGGTGTAGGTATCGTTGCGCGGCACGTCTCCTGCGTTATAGTACCCCGCGTCGTACGGCATGTATCCTTCGGTGGTGTGGGTGTGATAGATCAGCACCTGCGGCTCGTTACTGCCGACCTCTACCGTAAACGGCAGGTCGGCTTCCAGCGCCGCTACCACGTCCGCCGCCACACCGCTTTTGTTTTTTACTTGGATACCGCCGATGCTTTCCCCGCCGCCTACCGTTTGGGTGACCACTTTGCCGCCGCTGCCGTTTTCGGGCGGGGGCGACACGGTGCCCGCCGTCTGCACGGCGGTCGGTTCGGTCATCGGCTGTTGTTCCGCACCGCCCGTGGGGAGTGCGGGGGGCGTAGTCACTCCCGCGGCATGGGCTGTGGGACGCGTCAGCCCTGCCGATAACCGCTCGGCGGTGTTTTCCGCCTGTTGCAGTGACACCGAAGCCACCGCCATCGCCTGCCCGATCCGTGCCCACACGTCACGCGGCAGGCACGAGGCACCGAACAGCAGTGCCCCCGCTGTGACCACGGCAACGACCGCGCGCAGTATGCGTTGTTTTTTCCCCATCGTGCACACCCCCTGTTAGGAGTGTATGAAAGGAACAGCGCCGATATTACACGGCGGCGGCAACGAGGTCTTCGGGTGAATAGTCGGGTTGCAACGCGCCGTTGATCGTCAGCGCGACCAGATGTGCGGCACGGCGCACCACGAGGTCGATCTCCCGTGGGGTGACCATCATGGCGGCGGCATCGGTGGCGGCGGTGTTGCCGCCGAACTCCCGCACGATGGTGGCGGCGTCCACCACGGTGGGAACACCGATGCCGATGACGGGTACGCCGAGTAGCTCGTGTGAGAGCGGGAGACGGGCGTTGCCTACCCCCGAGCCGGGGGCGATACCCGTATCACACAGTTGTACCGTCCGCCCGAGACGGGAGAGCGAGCGGGCGGCGAGCGCATCTACCGCAATGACCGCAGCGGGCCGTACCGTGCGACATACACCGCGCAGGATCTCGCCGCTTTCCACCCCCGTTTTTCCCAGTACGTCGGTGCGGATGACCGCCACCGACCGCAGATCGGAAAGTCCCAAACTGCGCGCCCACTCGCCGCGAATGTGGCGGGTGGCAAGCACCATATCCGCCGCCTGCGGACCGATGGCATCGGGTGTGACGGCGGCATTGCCGAGCCCTGCTACCAGTATGCCGCCATCAGCGGGTAACAGCGCGGAAAGTTCCCGCGCGATACAGGCGGCGTGCGCCGCAAGATGCGTTTCGTCGTCCCCCAACGGCGGCAGTTCTGCGGTGATATAGTGGCCCACGGGACGTCCCACTGCGGCGGCCGCTTCGGCGGTCGTTATCGCCGTGCGGGTAATAGTAATGTCCTCTTTACGCACGGTGCAGTGGGATATGCCGTCACACGGCGGCAGGTCAGCGGCGGCTTCCAGCATGAGATCGGTGCGTCCAAACGTAAAAACACCCCCAAAAAGTACGGTAAAAACAGTCTTTCCGAAAAAAGTTTACTTATTCTTGAAAAAAAGAGTTGCATTTTTTAAAGTTTAGTGGTATGATAACTGGTGCATGACCGGAATTATTTGCTTTATTGCCATCCGGCAATTCATCCACAAGGAGGTGTGACCATGCCCAACATTAAGTCTGCGAAGAAGCGCGTCAAGGTTATTGCGACCAAAACGGCGATCAACAAGGCGAACCGTTCCGCGCTGAAGACCACGGTCAAGAAGGCAAACGTTGCGATCGAGACCAACGCGGAAAACAAGAATGAAGCGGTACGCGCGGCGATCAAGAAGATCGACCAAGCGGTGGCTAAGGGCTTGCTGCACAAGAACACTGCGGCTCGCAAGAAGTCCGCTCTCGCGAAAAAGGCGAACGCGTAATCAAACAGCAAAACAACCTCTTCGTGTAACGCGAAGAGGTTTTTGCTTTTTCGGGGATAATAAATAAAGGGGCTGTCACGTTAAATGCAATTGCATTTAACGTGACAGCCCCTTTGTTTGTGATAGGCTTACTTTAAAACTTTGAAGTAATCAAGGAAAGACAGGACAATGCCGACCAATACGTACAAGTCCACCAACGCCCCCACGATGCCGATGATGATACCGACGAGCGGGAGCTTTGCCAAAATACCGATCAGAAACCCGATCACGATACCGACCACCAGGTAGATCACGACGTTTACGACCAAGGCGGCGACGTCCTTTTTCTCACCGAACGAGAAGGGGAAAAACTTCTTCAAAAATGCTGCAGAATCCACAATACATATCTCCTGTTTCTAAAGTTTAGTTACAGTATATCGCTTGCGGGAGAAATTTGCAAGTGATTTGTCGAAAAAACTTTTGTGCGGTGTGTATGCTATGGAGCGGATTATTTCGCTCGTGTGGGGTACCCTAATCAAAAAAGGCGAAAAGGTGTGTGTCGAATGGATTGGTGGATGATCGTGAAAGCATTTTTGGTAGGCGGTGGGTTTTGCGTGATCGGGCAATTGCTGGTGGATCTCACGAAACTCACCCCCGCCCGTATCTTGGTCGGGTACGTCACGGCGGGGGTGTTGCTCACCGCTCTCGGGGTGTACGATCCGCTCGTGCAGTTTGCGGGAGCGGGGGCGACGGTGCCGCTCACGGGTTTTGGATACTCGCTTGCAATGGGAGTGCGGGAAGCCATTGCCAAAGACGGTGTGTTCGGCATCCTCACGGGTGGGCTCACCGCCACGGCGGGCGGTATTGCCGCCGCGATCACCTTCAGTTTGATCGCGGCACTGTGTACCCGATCAAAGGATAAATCGTAAACGATGAGAAACTATGTAAAGGGGCTGTGTCAAAAGGACACAGCCCCTTTACATAGTTAATTTCACATGACGTGCACGGTGAGGGTGTCGCTGTCACGGTCGGCAAGCGGCACGCTCACCACCCGCGCATCCGCGGCGGTGGTGTAGTGGTAGGTCTGTTTTACGGTATCGTAACAACAGGCGTACACGGTGGTGTGAGAATGTCCGTCGTCGGTCAGCACGCACCCGTTCGGGATGGTCACCGTGCCGAGCAGGCGAAAGAAGTTTGCCACGCGTGCGGCATCGCTTTCGGCAGGCAGTGCGTGTTTTACGGCAAACGCCGCCCGCACGAAGCGGGAGGGGGACGACCAGTCTCCCGGAAGCCCTTGCGCGCCGCTGCCCAGTCCGCCCGCGGCGGTAAGCGAATGGCGGTGAGAGGCGGGGGAAAGGTTGCCGAATCGCATGAGATGTGCTTCCTGCCACGCGAAGTGCGGGTCGTTGGTGAGTACCCGCGCGGGGTTATCCCACACCCGCAGGCCCTCTGCGAACGGTTCTGCCACGAGTGCTCCGTTGCGGTCGGCCGCCAACCAGTGGAGCGGAGTGGGGTGTAGGTTGGCGCTGAACGCGCGGTCGGTCACGGTAAGGCGGGAAAGCAGTGCGCGCACCTCCTGCAGATCGGCGCACACCGAAAGCACGCGCGGGATCAACTCGTATGAAGCGACGTGTACACCGTCGGTTGTCTGACGGTACACGGCACTCCGAAAGCGCAACCCCGCCATGCACAGCCCGTGTTCGTTCATGGCTTCATAATACAACGGATATCCCTCCGCCACCGTTGCCATACCGATCATCGCATAATGTTCGCGCAATACCGCGCCGTCCGAAAAGGTAAGCGGAAAACGGCGAGGGGTCACGGTCACGCTTTCGCTGTAGCGGTGATCGAGGTCCAAAGTGCGACCGAAACACCCGTCGTGCCAGATTGCCGTACACATAAAAATCCTCTCCTTTGGGTTTAGTATGCCCCAAAGCGAGAGGATTATGGAAGGTATTCGATAATGTCTGTGATGTACATCATGGAGCAGGTATTGTGGAGTTTGTTCTGGTTGTTGATGGGTGTAGCCATTCTTCTTTTTTCGGCATCTTTTGAAAGAAAGGTGCGCATACTGTTGTTATTGGCGATCCTGCGCGCTCTCGTGCCGGTTGTTTGGGATTTGATCCGCACGATGGTATAAACGCAATTTTTGAAAACAAAAAATACAAGGAGGCTTGCATTATGAGTGAATCGTTGCCGTTGCTGTTGCTCGATAACAGCAGTATGATGAGTGTGCTGAACGAAGGGGAGTTTCAATGTCACAATCTCACCTTTGAAGAGGCGAAACACATGTTGGACGTGTATAACGAGAAGGATATTTTGCAATGCTTCAGCAATCTGGATATCGAAACCATCATTTTCGATTACCTCGGCGTTGCCAAACGGGAGTTTACCTACAAGCGCATCCGTAATATGCGTGTAGGGCAGGATGCACTGGTGTTTAAACTGTACGTCACCCCTTCGGAAACACAGCCGATCATTCAAGCGGACGATGGGGTGGAGGCGAAGAAGATCCAAAACGTGTATGTGTATTGCCAATTCCTCACCCGCGTGAAGTAGGGGCGGCAACCTGCCGCCCGCCGCGGTCTGTGCACCAACCGTAGGGTGCGGCGTTTACTGACGCACCGCGGGTTTTGCACGAACGTTAGACGGGCGTAGAAATATGCACAAACCTCTTGCCTCCCCTTGTCAGGTCATTCCCCCGCGTGCGGGGGAAATGTCCGCGAAGCGGACAAAAGGGGCCCGTCTCCGGGAGGAAAGGTGGATTTGGCGAAGCCAAAGACGGAGGGGTAGTGGATGTAATATCCACCGCGGGCATTGATAACGGCCCACTCCTTCCGTCACTCGCTGTCGCTCGTGCCACCTTCCTCGGGGAGGAAGGCTTGGCACCCGTCGCGGGTGGGTGGTCGGTCACATAATGGGACGGCGTGGGCGCCGTCCCCTACGGTATGCGCACAACACGACCCGCGCGGTAGTCCGCCGTGGTTCGTTTCATGCGGCGACGAATAAAATCACTCCGCCCGCCATCGAGGCGGGAAACTTGCAGTGAGCTTCTCAACCATTAACCGCAGTCGGCAAAAAAATATTTTTACCGTTTTTTGTATGAATTCGAATTTTCTCATTTTAAGTGAAATCGTTCGCTTGCGCTCACGGTGAAATCAAAGGCTTGCGCCTTTGATGAAATATTTTGCTAACGCAAAATGTGAAATTAAATCCACCCACCGCCGCAGCGATTTCACTCGAGCGAAGCGAGAATTTCACATTG